>NZ_JBBIAM010000003.1:140333-224893 GCF_054185185.1 Bradyrhizobium sp. UFLA05-153 | reverse complement strand
CCGCGTGCCAAATTCTGAATCCCTACAGATACTTGATTCTCACACCTAAGCCGCCGCGACCAACTGACTCAGTAGTACTAACCCGCCCTACGATCCGCGCTGCTGGCACGACTGCGTCGACTGTGGCTACACCGCCAGATGCCGATCAGCCCTTTCGCGCCTGTTTCTGTCTGTCGCGGGCGGCGCGCACCTTGGCGCGGTTGCCGCAGACGCGCATTTCGCACCAGCGGCGGCGGTTGTTCTTGGTGGTGTCGAAGAACAGCCAGCCGCATTCCTGGCCGGCGCAGCGCCTGGTGCGCAAGAGGTCCTTCTCCATCAGAAGCGTCAACGCGGACAGCGTGATGGGGCCGAGGATCGCAGCTTCGATGTCGCGGCGCGGATCAAACACCCAGATGTAGCTGCCCATGCGCATCCTCATCTCGGCGTGGCGCAGGTGTTCCGCGTGGGCGGCTGACAAGAGATCGAGGGGCCTCGCCGGGACCGGCCGCTGCTCGGCGAGCGCGGTGCCGATCGTCCAGATCAGCTCGCGCAGCTCGATTGCGCGCGCAAAGGCTTGGCGCGCGCGGCGCGGATGGCCTGACAGCTGGGCACGGATGTAGGCGCAATCGGACGGCGCCATGACGCGGGCGTGTTCGACCCACTGCATCAGCGTGTCGAAATCCCGCAGGTGCTCCTGGTGCGCGGCAGAGCCGCGCGCCGACGACGTGTTGGTGAAATCCCACGCCAGTTCGCCGCCGACGAGATCGAGGCTGCTGGCGCGCGAGGGTGGAAGCACGGTCTTGGTCCGCGGGATGGTGCTCATGTGTAACCATCAAACTGCACAAGGAAGCTCGCCGTGGCGTGCCGGCCGCCCTGCCCCGTGATGAAACCGCTCCATCTCAGGCGTTTTCGCAGGCCGGCGCAAGGGAAAAGCTGTAACCATCTATCGATTGTTGACTGGCGACGGGGTGCGTGACAGCCTGATACCTCTAAAACGATCTTTGGAGGTTACCATGACCTGTCGTCGCGGCGCTCTCCCCCTGCTCGTGTCCGTTCTGGCTCTTGCGGTTGCGGGCTCGTCCGCGGCGCAACTGGCCGGCAAGGACGTCAAGATCGGCATCGGCGGTCCGTTGACCACGACCTCGGCCGGTTTTGGTGTCGAGATGAAACAGGCGGTGGACCTCGCGGTCGACGAGCGCAACGCGGCGGGCGGCGTCGCCGGCGCCAAGGTTGTTGCGACGGCGATCGACGACAAGGCCGACCCCGAGACTGGAAGGGCCGTCGCCAAGGCGTTTTGCGATGATCCGGCCATTTTGGGCGTGGTCGGCCACGTCAACAGCGGCGTCGCCATTGCCACCGGCCAGATCTATGCGGACTGCTCGCTTGCGGTGATCACGCCGATGGCGTCGAACCCGAAAGTGACGGAGAGCGGCTTTGCCACCGTCTTCCGCCTGACCAACCGCGACGACCGCAAGGGGCCGGGGCTGGCACGCTACCTGATGGAGAAGCTGGGCAAGAAGCGCGCGCTCGTGGTCGACGACGGGACGTCCTACGGCGTTGGCCTCGCCGACCAGTTCGTTGTGGGCTTTGGCGCCGGCGGCACCGTGGTCGCGCGCAAATCGGTCAAGGTCGGCGAAAAGGATTTTGCCGATTTCGTCAAATCGTGGCCTGGGGATTTCGACGTCCTGTTCTTTGCCGGCATTCGCGAAGGCGCGCTGATCCTCAAGGAGATGCGTGCGCAGGGCTTGACCCAGCTGTTCACCTGCGGCGACGGATGCTGGGACACCAAGGCCTTCATCCAGGCCGCCGAAGGCGCGGCGACGACGGCCGAAGGCGTTCGCATTCTCTCCGCGGCGCCCGCGATCGGCACCGTGCCCGGCTCGTCCGAGTTCGGCGCCAGCTACACGGCGAAGTACGGCCCCATCAACAACTATGCCGCGAGCTCCTATGATTCAGCGCGGGTGTTGATGGCCGCGATCACGGAAGCCGCCAAGGCGAAGGAAGGCCTGCCAACGCGTGCCGACGTCGTGGCGGCGCTGCGAAAATTGACCTTCCAGGGCATCGCCTATGCCAAGCCGGTGCAATGGACCGAGAAGGGCGACAACAAATCGGCCGTCATTTTCGTCAACGTGGTCGAGGGCGACCATTTCAAGCAGGTCGACCAGATCGGCGAGTGAGGCTTTGCCGGGTCTTGCGCAAAGCGCGCACCGATGACAGCTGCGGTAAGGTATACCGCTCCCACATCGTCATTGCGAGCGAAGCGAAGCAATCCAGAATCCCTCCGCGGAACGATTCTGGATTGCTTCGTCGCTTCGCTCCTCGCAATGACGACGGAGAAATACGGTCACACCGCCAGATGCCGTGACGCTGCCAGGCCGGCGAGCGCCTCCTCCAGCTTCTCGCGGTCGAGCGGCTTGATCAAGAAGCCGTCCATGCCGGCTTCGAAACAGGCGTAGCGATCTTCCACCAGCGTGTTCGCGGTCAGCGCCAGGATGGGCGTGCGGCGACCGCCCTCGCCTGCTTCATGCGTGCGGATGCGCATCGCCGCTTCGATGCCGTCGAGCTGCGGCATCTGGATGTCCATCAGCACGAGATGATACGGCGTGCCCGCGGATTTCGCCGCGAGCCAGGATTCCAGCGCCGCTTCGCCATGGGTTGCGATCACGACGCGATGCCCAAGCCGCGTCAGCAGCGATCGCATCAACAGCGCGTTGATCTCGTTGTCCTCAGCGACCAGGATTGACAGACCCTTTGTCACAGCAGACGGCGTGACGGACGCCTCCGCCGGCGGCTCCGGCGCGAGCTCGGGCGAGGCGACTTCCGGCGCCAGCGACAGGCGCGCGGCGAGCGAGGCGGCGCGCAGTGGCTTCACCAGATAACCCGTGAAGGCCGGTGATAACGGTTCGTGCCGCGTGGCCGGCGTCAGCAGCACCAGCCGTTGCACGGCATGACTACGGGCCGCATCGCCAAGCCGCGCCGCCACCTCCGGACCGAGCGCGCGATCGATCAGCACTGCATGCCAGGAGCGCTCTGGCAGTAGCGCCAGCGCGACGTCGACGTCCGAGACCGTGCAGGTCTGGCCGCCCCAGCGCACCAGCCGCCGCGCGATCAGCGAAGCCTCGATGCCCTGGGCTGCGATCAGCAGGATCGATTTACCTGTGAGGTCGGGACTCGGAAACGTGGTTTGTCCCGTGCTGGCTTGGGCCGGCGCGAGCGAAATCGAGACTTCGAAAGTCGAGCCCCTGCCCGGCTCGCTCTCCAGCGTGATCCGGCCGCCCATGCGCTTGACGATGCGCTCGCTGATCGCAAGGCCAAGCCCGGTGCCGCCATAGGTGCGCGCGACGCGCTCGTCGGCCTGCTCGAATTCGCGGAAGATGCGCGACTGCGCTTCGGGCGCAATTCCGATGCCGGTGTCGCGCACCAGGAAGCTGATCTCGTTCGGCCACAGGCCGGGCTCGACGATCAGCGCGACGCCGCCATGCGCGGTGAACTTGATGGCATTGCCGGCGAGATTGAGCAGCACCTGGCGCAGCCGCGCGGCATCGCCGACGACGTCGAGCGGCAGGCGCTCGTCGACATAGGCCGCGATCTCGAGGTTTTTTGCCTGCGCGCGCGGCGCGAGCAGCTCGGTAATCTCCTCGACCAGGGTCGACAGCGCGAAGGGACGCTGCTCGAGGTCGAGCTTGCCGGCCTCGATCTTTGAATAGTCGAGCAGCTCCTCGATCAGCGCGGTCAGCGCTTCGCCCGAGGTTTTCACGGCCCGCGCGTAGGTCGTCTGCTCCGGCGTCAGCGTGGTGTCGAGCAGCAGGCTGCTCATGCCGATGATGCCGTTGAGCGGCGTGCGGATCTCGTGGCTCGCCATGGCGAGGAAGCGCGACTTGGCGCGATTGGCTGCGTCAGCCTGGTCGCGGGCCTCGGAGAGAGCGCGTTCGGTCTCGGTGCGGTCGGTGACGTCGCGGCCGACGCTCTGGAGCTCGGCCGGCTGACCGGCATCCAGCCGCACGAAGCCCTCGCGCCAGGCGATCCAGCGGGCGCCGATTGGCGTTGCGATTCTCTGGTCGTGGACGCGTGTGCCGTTGCTTTCGAGCGCGCTGTCGCCCTGCTCCAGCACGTCGAAATCAAAGCGCGTGCCGATCAAGGCGCTGCGCGCCTGCCCGGCAAGCTCGCAATAGGCGTCATTGGCAAAGGTGATGCGTCCCTCGTGGTCGCGGAGCACGATCAGATCGCTCTGCGATTCGAAGAGGCTGCGCGCGCGCTCTTCAGCTTCCTTCAGCTCCCAGTTGCGATCGACCAGCGCCTCGTTATGCGTCGCGAGCGTGCGCAGCCGCTTGTTGACGAAGCGCAGCCGCATGCTGAGCGTGGCGAGCCCAAGGCAGGCGAGGGCGAACAGGAAGCTCGCGCCGATCGCAAAGGCGTTGGGATCGTAGCCGGACTTTTCGGCCCGGCTGCCGGCGATGAAGCCGTAGGCGCCGCCGAACGTCGCCGAAAAGATCATGAAGGAGCGGATCGCGAAGGCGACCCTGGGATGGCGGCGCCTGAAGCGGCGCATGCGCACTTTGATCCGGAACGACCGACCCATCGCCAAAGATCCTCAACTCCGCCTAAGATTTCTTTTGCCCGCCCTCGGTGACGATGTGTCGTCCGACCTTGCGAACAGTTTGAGGTTTTGCGGTCGGCTTGAAACAAGGTTGATGAGACGTTAACGCCTCAGAGCGAGGCAGCCTGCAGATGGCGGTGCGCGCCGGCAGCACCGACGATCAGGGCTGCGGCATCGCGGGCCGAGAACGTCTTCGACCGCACATAGATGCGGTAGTCCGCCGGGCCCTCGCTGGAGAGATAGATGACCGGGGCTTCGCTGCTGGGGTGCGCGGAGATCGCGACGAGGCGCGTTGCTGCGCTGGCCTGGCACGCGTCCGTTTCCGAGGTGGGCCCGTCGTCGACGAGGACGAAATCCGCAACCTCAGCGGTCTCGGTGATCAGTACGCGGACGGTGGCGCGGGTGGGGTCGTCGGTGAAGGCAACGTGAAGGCCGGCAGCCCAGGGAACCGATGCGAGCTCGACCGGAGTCTCGCCGACGGCGATGCAGGGATGCGACGCCGATCCGGGGCCGCCACGCACGAACACCGCCGCCGCCATCAGGGGAACAACCGAAGCCAGGATCTTGAAACGCAACATGACACTCTACTCGCCCAAGGACTCCCCCAAAGGCCCAGAGAAACGGCCGTGATGAACGCGTGGGCCTTATGGTTTGCAGAGCGTAAAGGAAACTCGTTACCGCCGGGTTGATACGGATGGTCGTCACGCCAGCTGGCGCACATCCTCCGCGAGTGCGCGGTAGGAGAGGGCCTCGGCGAGATGCAGCCGGCCGATCGTCTCAGTGTTGTCGAGGTCGGCCAGCGTGCGCGCCACCCGCAGCACGCGGTGATAGCCGCGCGCCGACAGCCGCATGGTCTCGACGGCATCGCGCAAGAGCTTCTGGCCCTGCGCGTCGGGCTTTGCGATTTCTTCCAGCACAGCGGCCGGCGCCTCGGCATTGGTACGCACATTCGGCAATCCCGCGGCCTGATAACGCGCGAGCTGAATGCCACGCGCAGCGGCGACGCGCGCGGCGACTTCGGCGGAGCCTTCCGCCGGCGGCGGCAGGATCAGGTCGGCCGCCGTCACCGCCGGCACCTCGATGCGCAGATCGATGCGGTCCATCAGGGGACCGGAGATGCGCGCCTGGTAGTCCGCCGTGCAGCGATCGATGCGACCGCGCTTGCAGGCGTAGCCGGGCTCGAACGCGTTGCCGCAGCGGCACGGATTCATCGCCGCGACCAGCATGAAGCGGGCAGGGTAGGTGACGCGGTGATTGGCGCGCGACACCGAGACCTCGCCGTTCTCCAGCGGCTGGCGCAGCGAATCCAGCACGCGCGGATCGAACTCCGGAAGCTCGTCGAGAAACAGCACGCCCTGATGCGCGAGCGAGATCTCGCCGGGTTTTGCCCGCATGCCGCCGCCGGTCAGCGCGGCCATGCTGGCGGAATGATGCGGCGAGCGGAACGGCCGCCGCGAGGTCAGCGCGCCGCCTTGGATTTCGCCGGCGACCGAGGCGATCATCGAGACTTCCAGAAGTTCGCCCGGCGACAGCGGCGGCAGGATCGAGGGCAGGCGCGCGGCCAGCATCGACTTGCCGGCGCCCGGTGCGCCGATCATCAGCAGATGATGTCCGCCGGCCGCCGCGATCTCCAGCGCGCGCTTGGCGCTTTCCTGGCCCTTGATGTCGCGCAGGTCGAGCGGGGAGGCGGCCGCCTCATGCACCTTCGGCGAAGGCCGCGACAGCACCTCGTGCCCTTGAAGTGGTTGGCGATCTGGATCAGCGAGCTGGCGGCGATGATCTGAATGTCCGGGCTCGCCCAGGCCGCTTCCGAGCCGCAGGCCGCCGGACAGATCAGCCCTTCCTCGCGGGCATTGGCGCCGATCGCGGCCGGCAGCACGCCGGCGACTGGCGCGATCGAGCCGTCGAGGCCGAGCTCGCCGAGCACCGTGAAGCCGGTGAGGGCATCCGGCGGGATGGCACCGATCGCCGCCATCAGCCCGAGCGCAATCGGCAGGTCGTAATGGCTGCCTTCCTTCGGCAGATCGGCCGGCGCCAGATTGACGATGATCCGCCGCGCCGGCAGCGCCAGCCCCGAGGCGATCAGCGCCGAGCGCACCCGTTCGCGCGCCTCCGAAACCGCCTTGTCCGGAAGACCGACAATGGCAAAGGCTGGCAGGCCAGGGGCGATCTGCACCTGCACGTCGACCGCACGGGCCTCGATCCCCTCAAAGGCGACGGTAGAAACCCGCTGAACCATGCTCGAACCAGCCTGCCCCTCTTGCACAATCGAGGGTAGCAGGCGGCCGTTTGTCTGGCAAGAACAAGACGGGAACATTTATCCCGCCCTCCAGGCACGTCCTAACGAGGCGTAAACGGGACGGGGACAGTAAGCCTCGAATGCGAGCCGATCCGCTCAGCACATCCCAACGAATGTTCGCTACCTGTAGAGGCGCGGGATGGGCCGTGATCTAACAAGTGAATAATCGAGATGCTTGCAAATCGCCGGAGAAGCGAACGTCGGGTGTGCAGTCGGCTTGCCAAGATACATTTTGGCGCGGGGTCGCTGCCGAGGGACTGCACGATCACGGATATTTCCGATGGCGGTGTGAAAGTGGTGGCGGAGTTCCTGGAAGTGCCGCCGCAGTTCACCATCATCTTCGCGCCGGACTATTCTCGCCAGTGCCAGCTCCGCTGGCGCATCGGCTGCGAATTCGGCGCCGAATTCATCGACTAGAGCCTGATCCGGACCCGAAGGGCCGCGTTAGCGCAAAGTGTGAAGCGGTTTTCCCTCGCGACAAACGCGGAACGCGTTTGCGCGGAGATCGTGCTCAAACAATAAGACCGCACGAGGCGACGCTCCTTAACCGGAATTTAGCGTTAATCGGGAAAGCATCTCTGATCAGTCGCCGACGGTAGATCAGAGCATGTCCCTGCGTTCGTCCCTTGTCTCTTCTCCGGCGCGATTGCTGTTCTCCGCGCTTCTCGCGCTCGGGCTTTGCGGTTGTCAGACCACCGGGCTCGAGGACGTTACTGGCGCGCTCGGCATCAGGTCGGAAACGACCCGTGAGGCCAAGCCTGATATGGACGCCTTGCGCGAGCGCTACCGGGCCACGCCAGGCGATCCCGAGATCGCGTTGCAATACGGCAAGGCGCTGCGCGAGAACGGCCAGCGCTCGCAGGCCGTCGCCGTGCTCGAGCAGGCCGTGCTCACCCACTCCAACAACAGGCCGCTGCTTGCGGCTTATGGCCGCGCTCTCGCCGACAACGGCAATTTCCAGCAGGCCTTCGATGTCCTGAGCCGCGCGCATACGCCGGAGGATCCCGACTGGCACATCCTGTCGGCGCAGGGCACGGTGCTCGATCAACTCGGCCGCAACGAGGAGGCGCAGCAATATTACGGCAGCGCCCTGAAGATCGTGCCGGACGAGCCGTCGGTGCTGTCCAATCTCGGCCTGTCCTACGTGCTCCAGAACAATCTGCCCAAGGCGGAGGAAACGCTGCGCCGCGCCTATGAGCGAGCGCCGCAGGATGCGCGCGTGCGGGCCAATCTCGCGCTCGTGGTCGCACTGGAGGGCCGCCAGGCCGAGGCCGAGGGCATCGTGAAGGCTGATCTGCCGCCGGACGAGGCCCAGGCCAAGGTCACGGCGCTAAGGCAGCTCCTCACCAAGAAGCAGCAGAGGGCGGAGAAGTAGCTGCCGCCCGCGACAGGCCAGGCTAGGGCATGATGAGTGCACCGTGTCAGCCGGCGAACTCGGATCACCTCTCCCGTAGGGAGAGGTGAGTATCGAGGCGCCGGACGGATCTGATCTTGTCAGAGCTTACGACGCCTTGCGGTGCGGCGCGGATTCGCGCTTCGGCTTGCCCTTCAGCTTCTTCAGCAGCGGCCCCAGCAATGATTGCCTCGGCTTCTTGACCTCGCCGCGACCGGCAAGCCGGTTGGCGAGGTTCTGGAACGTCTCGGCGGTGCGGTGGCTCCTGGAGACCTCGGCGATCATCTGGCCGTTATTGGCGGCCGTCGAGAACAGCTTCGAATCGAAGGGAATGACCGCGACCGGCTGGCTTTCCATGGTCTTGGCGAAGGCCTTGACCTCGATCTCCGCGCGCTTGTGCATGCCGACCTGGTTGAGGCAGTAGAGCGGCGGCCGATCGTTGGGCCGCGCGGCCTTCAGCACGCTCAGCATGTTCTTGGTGTTGCGTAAGTTGGCGAGATCAGGCTCGGCCACGATCACGATGTCGTCGGCGTTGATCAGCGCGCGGCGCGTCCAGCCCGACCATTGATGGGGCACGTCGAGCACGATGCAGGGCGTGGTCATGCGCAGCGTGTCGAAGACCGCATCGAAGGCTTCGGCGCCGAAATCATAGACGCGGTCGAGCGTGGCGGGTGCTGCCAGCAGGCTGAGACGCTCGGTGCATTTGGCGAGCAGGCGCTCCATCAGCGCGGTGTCGGGGCGCTCCTGCGTCAGCACCGCGTTGGCGATGCCCTGCACCGGATCCTGGTTGTAGTCGAGGCTCGCGGTCCCGAAGGCGAGATCGAGATCGATCACGACCGAATCGAGCGCCAGATCGCGCGCGATGGTCCAGGCGACGTTGTGCGCGATCGTGGATGCACCGACGCCGCCCTTGGCGCCGACCACCGCGATGACGCGGCCGGTGATGATGGCTTCCGAGGCCGAGAACAGGCTGCAGATCGAGCGCACCACGTCGATGGTCTCGACCGGCCCGATCACGTAGTCGTTGACGCCGCGGCGCACCAGCTCGCGATAGGGCGCCTCGTCGCTGGGATTGCCGA
Source organism: Bradyrhizobium sp. UFLA05-153 (assembly GCF_054185185.1). Taxonomy (NCBI): domain Bacteria; kingdom Pseudomonadati; phylum Pseudomonadota; class Alphaproteobacteria; order Hyphomicrobiales; family Nitrobacteraceae; genus Bradyrhizobium; species Bradyrhizobium sp. UFLA05-153. The sequence goes on along the minus strand of NZ_JBBIAM010000003.1, from coordinate 215,546 downwards.
TCACGACCACGCGGGTGCCGGGATCGCAGACGCCGGCGAGGTCGTCGAGCCCTTCGAGGATGTCGCGCGTGCCGTCGGATTCGATCACGATCACGTTCGGCGTCGGCATCGTGCTGTAGGCCTCGACCGCCGCAGCAAGCCCACCTTCCTTGACGGTCAGATGCGCCTTCGCAAGCCGGCGGTCCTGGCCGGCCGCGGTGATCGCGTCATAGGTCTGCTCGGTCTCGCAAAACGCCTGCACCGAGACCCGCGGGACCGGCGCAATGTGTTCGTCGGGGTGCTGCGGATCGTCGGCGTCGTCTTCGTAGTGGGCGCTCATTGTCATTTGCCCGTGTCGCTGAGTTTGGCCTTGTCGGCGTCGGGATAGGTCGTCGAGGTCGGCATGCCCTTGCGGTACTTTTCGAACGCGATCGCGCGCCGCTCTGCATAGGCAGGCGTTTCGGCGCGCGGCTGCTCGAGATCGGCGGGGTTGTCGATCATCGCCGCGAGGTTGCGCTGCGTCGCGCAGCCGAGGTTGAAGTACGGCCTGTTCTCGTTGTAGCCGGGGTCGAAGATCGACGGCCCGGTATCCTCCGGCCACAGCCCGCAGGGACCTGCGACCGCGGCGATCTTCGAATAGCTCAGCCGGATGGTCGGCAGCAGGGCGGCATCCTCGGGGCGATAGGGGCGCTGCACGATGCCGCGCGCGGGCACGCCGCCGGCCGCCAGCACCGAGCGGATTTGGTGGTAGGTCGCAGCCGCAGCGCGGGCGTTCTTGGTGTCGACGGGCACGTCGACCACGACGGCGCCGGTGCCTTCATGCGCCCAGTCCCGCGCGATGCCCATGACGTCGGCGCGCTGCGCTTCTGACAGGCCGCCGCGGGCCTGGCCGACGAAGATCACGATCGAGCGCTTGCCTTCCTGCACCGCGATCGGATGGCGCTGGCGATAGTCGGTCGGCACCGTCTGGGTGACGACCTCCTCGGTGGTGTTGCATGCACCGAGCATGACGGAGAGCCCCATCAGCGCGACCGCGAGGCGTAGCTTGTTGCGGCAATCGACCGGTAGTCTCGTCATCGCTTCATCCCCCTCGTGTTGAAGCTTCGTTCGTCTCAGTCGATGATGAAGCCGAAATCGCCCTGGTAGCCGGTGACGGGATCGATGTGGCGTGCGATGCCGTAGAGACGGTTCATGCGGCCGAGCAGCGCGGATTGCGAATCCGATGGCGGCGCAAATCCGTCATTGGGCCGGGACAGTTCCTTCTGCGCGACCGCGCGCACGACATAGGGCGTCACGATCACCATCAGCTCGGTTTCGTTGTTCACGTAATCCTGGCTGCGGAACAGCTGGCCAAGCACCGGGATCTGGTCGAAGCCGGGCAGGCCGTTGATCGCCTGCTTGGTCTGTTGCTGGATCAGGCCGGCCATCGCCATCGAGCCGCCCGACGGAATCTCGAGCGTGGTCTCGGCGCGGCGGGTCTGGATCGAGGGGATCGTGACGGAGCTCGTGGAGTTCGAGGAGATGTTCTGCGAGACGGTGATTGAGTTGGTATTCGACAGCTCCGAGACCTCGGTCATCACACGCAGGCTGATGCGGCCCTCGCTCAGCACCACCGGTGTGAAGTTCAGGGAGATGCCGAACTTCTTGTAGGAGATCTGCGTGGTGCAGACGTGCGTGACGGGATCGCAGGCATAGCCTCCCGGAATCGGAAATTCGCCGCCTGCGATGAAGGTTGCCGATTCGCCCGAGATCGCGGTCAGATTCGGCTCGGCCAGCGTCTTCACGACACCGGCGCTTTCCATGGCGCGGATGGTTGCGGCGACCGTGACCGAGCCCTTGGAGAGAGCGCCCAGCCCAAGCCCGTTGTTACTGACCAGCGGCCCGCCACTTACGGAGAACGGGTTGGAATTGTTGAAGCTCACGACCGCCGTGCCGGCATTCAGGCTGGCGCTGAGGTCGACGCCCATCTGCTTGATGATGTCGCGGCGCATCTCGGCGACCACGACCTTCAGCATCACCTGGTCGCGACCGCGCACGACGATGTTGTTGACGACCTTGTCGGCGCCGCCGACAAGTTTCGAGGCGACGTCGCCGGCCTGCTGCGCTTCGACCGGGCTCGACACCGAGCCGGTCAGCATGACGCCGTCACCGACGCCTTCGATCTGGACGCCCGGCATCGACTGCCGGAGCGCGGCGCGCACGCCGTTGAGGTCGCGCTTCACCGCGATGTCGTAGGAGGCGACCTGCTGGCCGTCGGCCGAAAAGAACACGACGTTGGTCTGCCCGACCGCGCCGCCGATGATATAGGCGCGCTGTGCGGAGCGGATCACGGCGTTGGCGATCTTGGGATCTGCGACCAGCACGTCCTTCACCTCGCGCGGCAGGTCGATCACCACCGACTTGCCGACGCCGAGCGCGAGGAAGCGGGTCCTGGCCGGAGCGATCGTTGCGACCGGTGACACGCCGAGATCAGGCGCCTGCACCGGGGTCTGGTCGCCGACCGGTGCGTCCGCCGCGATCGCCGGTGCTGCGGCGAGGCCCAGCATCAGCATGATCCCCATCCCGAAAGAACGCGCGCCATTCCCCCGAATGCGCACCGCGTTCCGATACTCCCCACTCATCATCCCCGGGTATCCCCATCACTTACGCGGGCACTCGAACCGCACGTGGCGGGTTCCCTCGTCGTCGATGAGTAGGCAGTAAAAGTATAAGTGGTGTTGCGAGGCCGAATCTGATCGCCGGTCACGCAGCGAGTTTTGGCTGCATGGTGAACGCCGCGTTATTCGGAATGCGAGAACTCCGTAGATTCACGCACGGGCAAAGGGGTTTTATGTCAGTGCGTGACACGACATGGTGAATGGGTAGTTAGTTCGCGACGCGAATGCCTGTAGCGACGGAGCGAGCGCTTCATCCGCAATGTCGTCCTGGCCTTCGCCGGGACGACGGAGGAGAGTGAGGCGCGAGCGTGCTTCAGCGCCGTCATTGCGAGCGCAGCGAAGCAATCCAGAATCCTTCCTCGGAGGGACCCTGGATTGCTTCGCTGCGCTCGCAATGACGTGGAGAGGACGTCGAGCCGCCGATGCGGCGCGTCCGCGGACCTTGAGGTTACTTGCTCCGCTTCTTCTCGATCACGTCCCAGATCTTCGCCGCCACGTCCGGCCCGCCGAGCCGGGAGATCGCGCGGATACCCGTGGGCGAGGTCACGTTGATCTCGGTGAGCCTGTCATTGATCACGTCGAGGCCGACGAACAGCAGGCCGCGTTCGCGCAGTGCCGGCCCGACCGTTTCGCAGATCTCGCGTTCGCGCGGGGTGAGGTCGGTTGCCTGCGCCGCGCCGCCGCGCACCATGTTGGAGCGGAGGTCGTCGGGCGCCGGGACGCGATTGACGGCACCGGCGAACTCGCCATTGACCAGGATGATGCGCTTGTCGCCGTGCTTGACCTCGGGAATGAACTGCTGGATCACCCAGGGCTCCTTGAAGGTCACCGAGAACATGTCGTAGAGCGAGCCGAAATTCATGTCCTGCGGCATCACGCGGAACACCGCGGCGCCGCCATGGCCGTGCAGGGGCTTCATGACGACGGCGCCGTGCTGCTCGCGGAAGGCGTTGATCTCGTCGAGATCGCGCGAGATCAGGGTCGGCGGCATCAGCTGCGGAAAGTTCATCACGAACAGCTTTTCCGGCGCGTTGCGTACGCTCGCGGGATCGTTGACGACCAGCGTCTTCGGATGGATGCACTCCAGGAAATGGGTCGAAGTGATGTAGGCGAGATCGAACGGTGGATCCTGGCGCAGCAGCACCACGTCAAAGCCGTTCAGCGCCTCGCGCCTGGGCTCGCCGAGGGTGAAGTGATCACCGGGCTCGTCGCGTACGGTCAGGAGCTGGACAGGCGCGACCAGCTCGTTGCCGACCTGCGACAGCTTGTCGGGTGTATAGTAGGACAGCCCGTGGCCGCGCTTCTGCGCCTCCAGAAGCAGCGCGAAAGTGGAATCGCCGCGGATGTTGATGCGGGCGATGGGGTCCATCTGGACGGCGACGTTCAGTTTCATGGGCTGCCTTTCAGGTCGAGGCGTCGAATGCCGCCAACACATGGCGTGGAAGTGACCGCGGCGCAATCAGCATGGCGTCGAATCGCAATTCAAATTCGGCATGCTCGGGATGCGCGGCGAGCCACCCCTGAGCGGCGTCGATGATGCGCTGCTGCTGGCGCGGCGTCACGGCGAAGGCGGCCTCATCGAGGCTGGCGCGGGCCTTGACCTCGACGAAGGCGATCAGATTGCGCCGGCGCGCCACGATGTCGATCTCGCCGTGCGGCGTGCGGAAGCGTCGCGCCGGAATGCGATAGCCCTTGGCGATCAGGAAGGCCGCGGCGCGGCTTTCCGCGGAAATGCCGGTCTGGAACGCGGCGACGCGTTCGGGCGCGGGGACTTTTGGCTCGGCGGGCCGGGCGCCGTCAGTCTTCGCCATCGTTGCCCCGTAAATCCTTGCGCAGATTCTTGGCGAGTTCGAGCGCGCGGGCATAGACCTCGCGACGCGGCCGGCCGGAGAGCTCGACCGCATGCGCGACCGCGTCCTTGACGCTGCTGGTCGCGAGCTGTTCGCGCAGGAGATCGTCGAGCGCATCCGGCGTCATCTCCTGCGCATCGGCTGCCGGCGGGCCGATCACCAGCACGAACTCGCCGCGGGTCTCCAGCGCGTCGGCCCGGCCGGCGAGCTCGCAGAGCGAGCTGCGCGAAATCTCCTCGTGCAGCTTCGTGAGCTCGCGGCAGATCGCGGCTTCGCGATTGCCCATGACCTCGGCGAGATCGGCCAGCGTCTCCTGCACGCGATTGCCGGAATCGAACAGCACCAGGGTCGCATCGATACGGGCGAGCTCGGTGAGGCGCTTGCGGCGTGCGGTTGATTTGGCGGGCAAGAAGCCTTCGAAGAAGAAGCGGTCGGTCGGCAGCGCGGCGACCGACAGCGCCGCCAGCACCGAGGACGGGCCGGGGAGCGCGTAGACCGCGTGGCCCGCTCTCGATACCTCGCGCACCAGCTTGAAGCCGGGATCGGAGATCAACGGCGTGCCGGCATCGGAGACCAGTGCGATCGAGCCGCCCTGGGACAGCGCCTCCAGGATCTTTGGCCGCGCCGCCTCCGCATTGTGCTCGTGATAGGGTTTGAGCTGCGCCGAGATGCCGTAGCGCTCGGTCAACCGCCGCGTGATCCGGGTGTCCTCGCAGGCAATGATGTCGACGCCGGCGAGCGTCTCGAGTGCCCGCAAGGTGATGTCGCCGAGATTGCCGATTGGGGTGGCGACGAGGTAGAGGCCCGGCGCCGCCTTGCTGGCTGAAAAGTGGTGGGTGCCAATGGCAAAACCGCGCGCAGCGGGTTCCGCCGCACCTTCAGGCGTATTTATCGGGGCGGCTTTTGCGCGCATAATGGATACTTAAAGGGAGAGACGCGCTTGCGCCATATTCGCGGCGAAAAGCCCGCGTTGGTGCAGCCCGGCAAAATCGGCGGATAGCTTGCCATGATGGAGGGGCGGCCGCGTTAAGCGGTCATTATCCTTTTGTTTTGGTTAACTATTTGTCGACAATATGCTGCAATCCGCGTCCTCCCTTGCGGAGGTGAAGTCCTGACCGGGCCTTGGATGGGCTGGTCGTTACGAAGAGCTGCCATGCCGGGCCCGCGTTACCCCAAGTCTCCCACCTCCGGGCCCGCTTCGTCGGGAGCGACCCGGCGCAGCGCGCTTGGGCTGCTATTGGGCGCGCCGCTGCTCTCGGCCTGCACCGGCGTGCAGCAGAGTCTCAGCCAGTTCTCCAATCCCTTCAGCTCCTCCTCGCAGCCGGCACCGGCCGGGCCGCAGCAGCAGGCCACCACCGCCGGCACCGGCGGGGTGAAGGTCGGCCTGATCCTGCCGCTGTCGGCCGCCGGCAATGCCGGGCTTGCTGCGCAGTCGATGCGCAACGCCGCGGAGATGGCGCTCGCCGAATTCCAGAACCCGAACGTCCAGCTCCTGATCAAGGACGACAACGGCACGCCGCAGGGCGCGCAAGGCGGCGCGCAGCAGGCGGTCGATGAAGGTGCGGAGATCATTCTGGGGCCGCTGTTCGCCCAATCCGTGCCCGCCGTCGCGCAGGTCGCGCGCACGCGCGGCATCTCGGTGATGGCGTTCTCGACCGATGCCAGCATCGCCGGCCGCGGCGTCTTCCTGTTGAGCTTCCTGCCCGAGTCGGACGTCAACCGCATCGTCGAATATTCCGCCAGCATCGGAAAGCGCTCCTTCGCGGCGCTGCTGCCGGAGAATGCCTATGGCAATGTGGTGGAGGCAGCCTTCAAGGCGGCCGTGCCGCGGCGGGGTGGACGCGTGGTTGCGTTCGAGAAATTCGGCGGCGATCGCGCCACGCCGGCGCGCAACGTCGCGCAGGCGCTCGGCAGCGCGGACGCGCTGTTCATCGCCGATGACGGCGATTCCGTCGTCGCGGTGGCCGATGCGCTGACCGCGGCGGGCGCCAACCTGCGTAACATCCAGTTGCTCGGCACCGGCCTGTGGGACAATCCGCGCGTCTATGCCAGCCAGGCACTGCAAGGCGGTCTCTACGCCGCGCCGGACCCGGCGGGCTTTCGCGCCTTCTCCGGCCGCTACCGCACGAAATATGGCGCCGAGCCGGTGCGCACGGCGACGCTCGCCTATGATGCGGTGGCGCTCGTCGCAGCGCTCGCGCGCACGCAAGGCACCACGCGCTTCTCACAGGACGTTCTCACCAACGCGTCCGGCTTCGCCGGCATCGACGGCCTGTTCCGCTTCCGTGCGGATGGGACGAACGAGCGCGGGCTCGCGGTGATGAAGGTCACAACCGGCGGCGGCGTCGCGGTCGCAGGCTCGCCAAAGAGCTTTGGGGCGTGATGGATCACCTCTCCCGCTTGCGGGAGAGGTCAGCGCGCAGCGCCGGGTGAGGGCTCTCTCCTCTTGGGGATTCCCACCGCGGCGACACCCTCTCTCCCCAACCTTCCCCCGCAAGCGGGGGAGGGAGCGCAACGCCGATGCGGTTGATACGTTAAGCCGCCAGATCCGCCACTACCGCATCGAGCACCGGAAAACCGCTGCTGGTCACGCGCAGGCGCCCCGTCGTGTCGACGGTGATCGCGCCTTCCTCGCGCAAGAGCGCGATGCGGCGGGGATCGAGCGGCCGGCCGGCGAGCGCGGCGTAGCGCTTGGGGTCGATGCCTTCGGCGAGCCGCAGCCCCATCAGCAGGAATTCGTCGGCGCGCTCCTCGCTGTTGAGGAGCTCGTCGGTGACGACGCCGTCGCCGTTGGTCTCGACCCGCATCAGCCAGGCTTCGGGACGCTTCTCGGTGGCAGTCGCGTGCCTGATGCCGTCGATGTCGAGCCGGCCGTGCGCGCCGGGACCGATGCCGGCATATTCCTCGCCCCGCCAGTAGACCAGATTGTGCCGGCACTCGGCGCCGCGACGTGCGTGATTGGAAATCTCGTAGGCGGGCAGGCCGAGCTTGTCGCAGGTCTCTTGCGTCACGTCATAGAGCGCGCGCGCGACCGCCTCGTCCGGCGTCTTCAGCTTGCCGGCCTGGTGCAGGCCGAAGAACGGCGTGCCTTCCTCGATGGTAAGCTGATAGAGCGACAAATGCTCGGCGGCTTCATCGATGGCGTGGCGAAGCTCACCCTCCCACATTGCCGGCGTCTGGTCCGGGCGGGCGTAGATCAGGTCGAACGAGTAGCGGTCGAACGAGCGGCGTGCGATGGCAACCGCATCGAGAGCCTCGCGCGCGCTGTGGAGGCGTCCGAGCATCTTCAGCGAGACATCATCGAGCGCCTGCACGCCGAGCGAGACGCGGTTGACGCCGGCTGTGCGATAGCCGGCAAAGCGCGTGGCCTCGACGCTGGTCGGGTTGGCTTCCAGCGTGACTTCGACATCGCCAGCGACGCGCCAGTGCTTGCCGATCGCGTCTAACACGGCGCCGACGGTCGCCGGCTGCATCAGGGACGGCGTGCCGCCGCCGAGGAAGATCGAGGTGACGTCACGGCCGGGCGCGCGCTCGGCGGTGGTCTCGATCTCGCGGGCGAAGGCGCGGGCAAAGCGTTCCTCGTCGATCGCGGCGTGGCGGACATGGCTGTTGAAGTCGCAATACGGACATTTCGACAGGCAGAACGGCCAGTGCACGTAGACGCCGAAGGCGCCCCTGTCAGCGCGGCTCAAGGCAGATCTCCGCAAGTTTCACGAAGGCGCGGGCGCGGTGCGAGAGGCCAAGGCCCAATGGCGGCAGGCCGTGCTTCTCGATGCTTTCCATCTCGCCAAAGGTGCGCGCGTGGCCGTCGGGCAAAAACATCGGGTCGTAGCCGAAGCCGGCGGTGCCGCGCGGCGGCCAGACCAGCGTGCCGTCGACGCGCGCCTCGACCTCGTCGAGATGATCATCGGGCCAGGCGACGCAGAGTGCGGAAACGAAATGCGCCCTGCGCTTGTCCGGCGTGGTGGCGCCGCGCTCCCTTAGCAGGCGCTCGATCTGCGCCATCGCCGCGGCAAAATCCTTTTTGGGGCCCGCCCAGCGCGCGCTGTAGATTCCCGGCGCGCCGTCGAGTGCGTCCACCACGATGCCGGAATCATCGGCGAAGGCCGGAAGCTTCATTGCCTTGGCAGCGGCGATCGCCTTGATCGCGGCATTGCTGCGAAAGTCGTTGCCGGTCTCTTCGGGCTCGTCGAGGCCAAGCTCGCCGGCCGAGACCGCCTCGACGCCGTGCGGCGCGAGCAGCTCCCGCATCTCGGCCAGCTTGCCGGGATTATGGGTCGCGATGATCAGCTTGCCTGTGATTCGCCGGTGCATGGCCTATTGACTACGCCACCGCCATTTTCTGCAAGTCCACGAGACGCGCGACACCCTTGCGGGCCAGCGCCATCAACGACAGGAACTCGCCTTCCGTGAACGGCTCGCGTTCTGCCGTTCCCTGCACCTCGATGATGCGGCCATCGCCCGTCATGACGAAATTGGCGTCGGTCTCGGCTTCGGAGTCCTCGGCATAATCGAGGTCGAGCACTGGGGTGCCGTTATAGATGCCGCAGGAGATCGCGGCGACGTTGTCGCGCAGCACGTTGGCCTTGACCATGTTGCGCGTCTTCATCCAGTTGACACAGTCGGCCAGCGCGACCCAGGCACCGGTGATCGAGGCCGTGCGCGTGCCGCCGTCGGCCTGGAGCACATCGCAATCGACCGTGATCTGGCGTTCGCCGAGCGCTTCGAGATCGACGATGGTGCGAAGCGAGCGGCCGATCAGGCGCTGGATCTCGACGGTACGGCCGCTCTGCTTGCCGGCGGAAGCCTCGCGGCGGGTACGTTCCGACGTCGCACGCGGCAGCATGCCGTATTCGGCGGTGACCCAGCCACGGCCCTGGCCCTTCAGCCACGGCGGCAGGCGGTCTTCCAGCGTGGCGGTGACCAGCACATGGGTGTCGCCGAATTTCACCAGGCAGGAGCCTTCCGCATATTTGACCACGCCGCGCTCCAGCGTCACGGGGCGCAATTCGTCGGGCGCACGGCGGCTTGGCCGCATGGGAAATCCTCCAAAACTCGCAGGGAAAAGGCTGTTCGCGGTGCTTGTAGGAGGGGGAAGGGGGCCCGGCAAGGCCTTTTCCCCCCGGGGGCGGCGAAACGCCGTCCCCACCCTGGCCAAAGACGCGCTTGTCAGGGGCCTTCCGGATGGACAAATTATGTGCATCTGAGAGGAGTTACCGTCTGTGGCCCATCACGATCCGATTCATCTGATCGCGCCGCGCGCGGGCCTCGCCCAGCTCAACGAGCGTTCCCGCGACATCTTTCGTCAAATCGTCGAGAGTTATCTGGCGACCGGCGAGCCGGTCGGCTCGCGCAATATTTCGCGCCTGATCGCGCTGCCGCTGTCGCCGGCCTCGGTGCGCAACGTCATGGCCGACCTGGAACAGCTCGGCCTGATCTATGCCCCGCATACCTCCGCCGGCCGGCTGCCGACGGAACTCGGCCTGCGCTTCTTCGTCGATGCCCTGATGCAGGTCGGCGAGCTCAACGAGGCCGAGCGGCAATCGATCCAGAGCCAGCTCACCACCGTCGGCCATGCCCAATCAGTCGAGGCGGCGCTGGAGGAGGCGTTGACGCGGCTGTCGGGCCTCACCCGCGCCGCGGCCGTGGTCTTGACGCCGAAGTCCAATGCGCGGCTGAAGCATATCGAGTTCGTCCGTCTGGAACCCGAGCGGGCGCTGGTGATCCTGGTCGGCGAGGATGGCCAGGTCGAAAACCGCGTGCTGACGCTGCCGCCCGGGGTTCCCTCCTCGGCGCTGACGGAGGCTTCCAACTTCCTCAATGCCCGTATCCGCGGCCGTACCCTCGCCGAGGCGCGGCTCGAGCTGGAAACCGCCCTTGGGCAGGCCCGCGCCGAGCTCGACCAGCTCACCCAGAAGGTGATCGCGGCGGGCATCGCGAGCTGGTCGGGCGGCGAGAACGAGGACCGCCAGCTCATCGTGCGCGGCCACGCCAATCTGCTCGAAGACCTGCATGCGCTGGAGGATCTCGAGCGGGTGCGGCTGCTGTTCGACGATCTCGAGACCAAGCGCGGCGTGATCGACCTGCTCGGGCGCGCCGAGACCGCCGAGGGCGTGCGCATCTTCATCGGCTCGGAGAACAAGCTGTTTTCGCTGTCGGGCTCCTCGACGATTATCTCGCCGTATCGGGATGCCGCCGGTCATATCGTGGGCGTTCTGGGTGTGATCGGGCCGACGCGGCTGAATTATGCCCGCGTGATCCCGACCGTGGACTATGCCGCCCGCATCGTCAGCCGCCTTCTGGGTGGCTGACGCCCGTTTTCGCCTGATCACGGGCGCTTGATTTTCGCGCTGCGAAGCACGATATCCCGGCGAGAAAAATCCCTTGAGACGAGTTCGAGAAGGCAGCCGATGACCGATCCAGACCGGCAACCCGAAGACACGACCGCGCCGACCGGCGAGCCCGTTGTGTCGAAGCCCTACATCATGCCCGACGACCCGGAGCCCGGTTCGGTCGAGATCCTGCAGAAGGAAGCGGCTGAGGCGCGCGACCGCATGCTGCGGACGCTGGCCGAGATGGAAAACCTGCGCAAGCGCACCACCAAGGAGGTCGCCGACGCCAGGCTCTACGGCATCACCGGCTTTGCGCGCGACGTGCTCGATATCGCCGACAACCTCCAGCGTGCGCTCGATGCGGTGCCGGCCGAGGCGCGTGCCAATGCCGATCCCGGCCTGACCGCGCTGATCGAGGGCGTGGAGCTCACCGAGCGCTCGCTGCTCAACGCGCTGGAAAAGCACGGCGTGAAGAAGTTCGACCCCTCGGGCCAGAAGTTCGATCCGAATTTCCAGCAGGCGATGTTCGAGGTGCCCGATCCGTCGGTGCCGTCGGGCACCGTGGTTCAGGTGGTCCAGGCCGGCTACACCATCGGCGAGCGCGTGCTGCGCCCGGCCCTCGTCGGCGTCGCCAAGGGCGGCGCGAAAGCCGCGGCCGCCGCCAACAACAACGAGTCGAACGGCGCGGCGTGAGCCGCGCTTCCCGCGTTCCCACAGACCCCGACCCTCATGGTGAGGAGGCGCGCTAGCGCCCTCTCGAACCATGAAGGCCCCCGCTGCGGCAGCTCGGCCTTCATCCTTCGAGACGACCGCTTCGCGGTCTCCTCAGGATGAGGGTTTAGCATCGCGCATAGCTTACGCCGTCGCCGCGATATCCGCAGACTGGATCCGCTTCACGCCCGCCTTGGCCATGTCGGCCCAGGCCTTGGCCAGCGAGCCCTGGGTGTCGATGCCACGGCAGGCGTCCTCCACCACATAGACTTCGAAGCCGGCCTTGCGCGCGTCGAGCGCGGTCCAGGCGACGCAAAAATCGGTCGCGAGGCCCGCGACGAAGACGCGCTTGATCTTGCGCGACTTCAGGTAGGCGGCAAGCCCCGTCGATGTCTTGCCGTCGGCCTCGAGGAAAGCCGAGTAGCTGTCGACGTCCTTGTGAAAGCCCTTGCGGATGATGAGCTCGGCCTGCGGGATCGACAGGTCCTTCGAGAGCGCGGCGCCGTCAGTGCCCTGCACGCAATGGTCGGGCCACAGCACCTGCTTGCCGTAGGGCAGGTCGATGGTCTCGAACGGCTTCTTGCCGGAATGAACGGAGGCGAACGACACGTGCCCCGGCGTGTGCCAGTCCTGCGTCATCACGATGTTGGCGAACGATTTTGCGATCTTGTTGATCACCGGCACCACCTGCTCGCCTTCCTTCACGGCAAGGCTGCCGCCGGGAAGGAAGCAGTTTTGCACGTCGATCACGAGCAGCGCGGAGGCATCGTCGGGCTTGATCGCCGTCGCTGCCCAGAGCTTGCTTGAAACGAGGCTCGCGAGAGCAACAGTCGAAACGCCCGCGAGTACTCTGCGCCGATCCAGCATCGTACGTCCTCCCTCCAGGATGAACCCAACGGAAGCAGAGGCTAGTTCCATTTGTGTACAAACAAAAGCCCGAAAATGCGGCCGGGTTTGGCTAGCGCTTGGGCCTCGGCCTCGTACTCGGTTCGCCTCTCCCGCGGGGGAGGGAGCGCCATTTCGCGCGTGAATTCACTTAGCCTTTGGGCTGGATGCCGTCGCGCACGGCGCGGAAGCGGGTGAAGGCCTCCGACCACTGGTCGCGCGGGGCGCTGGCGATGATGCGCAGTGACGTGCCGCCGCCGAAGCGGATCCACTGCACCACCGTGACCGCTGTCTTGTCCTTGCCGCTGACGCCGTCGAGGCGGGTTTCCATTGCCGGCTGGCCGTTGACGCGGATCTGCTCGGACATGGTGATCCTGGACTCGCGCATGCCGGGGATCTGCATCGCCGCTTCCTGCGCGAAACGGGCGCGGTCGTCCGGCTGCTGCGGCGTTGCGCCGATCAGGCCGATGATCATGTACGGCTTGGGCTCGAAGCCCGTGGTCTCGTCGCCGTCGGCCAACACGATGCTGGCGCCCGGCGACAGCGTGCGGACGTTCTTGAAGTCGGCGAGATCGGTGATCCTGAACGGCATCTGCGCGAGCTGCTCGTCGACCGGCACCTCCTTGCGCGTCACCGCGGTGGCGAACATCTGCCGAACCGCGTCGTCCGAGTAGATCTTGGTGGCGTTCTCGGGGATCTGCACGGCGACATAGCCGGAGAAGCCGGTGCCCGGCACGATCATCGAATAGCGCTTCACAGTTGCCGTGCCGGCCTTGCCGGTCTCGACAGTGTAATAGGCAAGGCCCGCCGGCGTATCGAGCTTGTCCGGCTTGATGCCGCCGGCGCCGCCGGGATTGGCCTTGAAGGCGTTGGCGACCTCGCCATAGGCGTCGGGCGGCAACTCGGTGACCAGCACCTTCACGCCTCCGTCGTCGCTCTCGAAGCCCGGAAAGGTCTTGGCCGGGGAGAGGCCGATCAAAGGCACCATGCCGACGCGCGCACCCGGCGCGAAAACGGCATCGGCCGCGAGGGCCGGAACGGCGGAAACAATGAGAAGGGCAAGCGCGGCGAGGGGGCGTATCAATTTCATGGCTAGTCTACTTGGTCCACATTGAGGCCGTTCGATGGTGGGGCGTCGGGCCCCTTTGTCGCGCGGGGCGCGGCCCTGGCGGTGCTGTCCGGCCGCCCGGTTTTGTCGCCCGGACTATTAACGGGTTTGGCTGCGCCGTAACAGGGTGGGGCACGATCGGACATGGCCGGGCGCTGAGGCTGGCCCTGAGGATTGAACCCGTTAATAAACCCTCACCGCGAGGGGTCTTTGAGGCCGGTATGATCTTCCAAAACCCAATGTTTTCGCGGCTGAAACTTGCGTTCGGTCCTTGCGGGCCCCTCCCCCCCTCCTATATGAGCCTCAACCATCGCAATATCGCGGATGTTTGATCTTAGGGGGTTTTGGATCGGGTGCCTTCTGGGCCCAACCAACCTGCCGCAATAAAGAAGGATATCAGGACCATGGGAAAGGTCATTGGGATCGACCTCGGCACCACGAACTCGTGCGTCGCCGTAATGGATGGCAAGAACGCCAAAGTCATCGAGAATTCCGAGGGCATGCGCACGACGCCTTCGATCGTCGCCGTCACGGACGACGGTGAGCGCCTCGTCGGCCAGCCTGCCAAGCGCCAGGCCGTCACCAATCCCGAGCGCACCTTCTTCGCAGTGAAGCGCCTCATCGGCCGCCGCTACGACGACCCGATGGTCGAGAAGGACAAGAAGCTCGTTCCGTACAAGATCGTGAAGGCTTCCAACGGCGACGCCTGGGTCGAGGCCGACGGCCAGACCTACTCGCCCTCGCAGGTCTCGGCGTTCATCTTGCAGAAGATGAAGGAGACCGCGGAAGCCCATCTCGGCCAGAAGGTCGAGCAGGCCGTCATCACCGTTCCCGCCTACTTCAACGACGCGCAGCGCCAGGCGACCAAAGACGCCGGCAAGATCGCGGGCCTCGAAGTGCTGCGCATCATCAACGAGCCGACCGCGGCTGCGCTTGCCTATGGCCTCGACAAGACCAAGGCCGGCACGATCGCCGTGTACGACCTCGGCGGCGGCACGTTCGATATTTCGATTCTCGAGATCGGCGACGGCGTGTTCGAGGTGAAGTCGACCAACGGCGACACCTTCCTCGGCGGCGAGGATTTCGACATGCGCCTCGTTGGCTATCTCGCCGACGAGTTCCAGAAGGAGCAGGGCATCAACCTGCGCAACGACAAGCTCGCTTTGCAGCGCCTGAAGGAAGCCGCTGAAAAGGCCAAGATCGAGCTGTCCTCAACGACGCAGACCGAGATCAACCTGCCGTTCATCACGGCGGACCAGACCGGGCCGAAGCATCTGACTATGAAGCTCACCCGCGCCAAGTTCGAGGCGCTGGTCGATGACCTCATCCAGAAGACCGTCGAGCCCTGCCGCAAGGCGCTGAAGGATGCCGGCGTGACCGCCGGTGAGATCGGCGAAGTGGTTCTGGTCGGCGGCATGTCGCGCATGCCGAAGGTCCAGGAAGTCGTGAAGCAGCTGTTCGGCAAGGAGCCGCACAAGGGCGTCAACCCCGACGAAGTCGTCGCGATCGGCGCTGCGATCCAGGCCGGCGTGCTCCAGGGCGACGTCAAGGACGTGCTGCTGCTCGACGTCACCCCGCTGTCGCTGGGCATCGAGACGCTGGGCGGCGTGTTCACCCGCATCATCGATCGCAACACCACGATCCCGACCAAGAAGAGCCAGGTGTTCTCGACCGCCGAGGACAACCAGAACGCGGTCACCATCCGCGTCTTCCAGGGCGAGCGTGAGATGGCGGCCGACAACAAGATGCTCGGCCAGTTCGACCTGATGGGCATTCCGCCGGCCCCGCGCGGCATGCCGCAGATCGAGGTGACCTTCGACATCGACGC
This sequence comes from Bradyrhizobium sp. UFLA05-153, assembly GCF_054185185.1. Taxonomy (NCBI): domain Bacteria; kingdom Pseudomonadati; phylum Pseudomonadota; class Alphaproteobacteria; order Hyphomicrobiales; family Nitrobacteraceae; genus Bradyrhizobium; species Bradyrhizobium sp. UFLA05-153. Next base: position 200,196 of record NZ_JBBIAM010000003.1, on the reverse strand, counting down.
CAACGGCATCGTCAACGTCTCGGCCAAGGACAAGGCGACCGGCAAGGAGCAGCAGATCCGCATCCAGGCCTCCGGTGGCCTGTCGGAAGCCGACATCGACAAGATGGTCAAGGACGCCGAGGCCAATGCCGCGGCCGACAAGCAGCGCCGCGAGGCGGTCGACGCCAAGAACCATGCCGACGCGCTGGTGCACTCCACCGAGAAGGCGCTGGCCGAGCACGGCTCGAAGGTCGCCGAGACCGAGCGCCGCGCCATCGAGGATGCCGTCAGCGACCTCAAGGAAGCGCTGAAGGGCAACGATGCCGAGGCGATCAAGGCCAAGACCAACACGCTGGCCCAGGCTTCGATGAAGCTCGGCGAAGCCATGTACAAGCAGCAGGCCGAGGCCGACGCCAAGAAGGATGCTGCCAAGGACGACGTCGTCGACGCGGAGTTCACCGAAGTCGACGACGACAAGAACAACAAGAAGTCCGCTTAAAGCCCGCGAGGGTCATGATGCGGATGGCTTGGACCCATAATGCGACGGCCTTCCTCCGACAGGGGGAGGCTTTCGCGCCGGGCCGAACGGGGCGCCTCCTCGTTACGATCGATCAACTCCCAGCCGCTCTTCTGAACGCTGCTTTGCAGTCCTCTGCCGCAAGGCGCGAGGGCGCTCGTATCGTCGCGTGGCGACGTTGTTTCACCCCGACGTGAACTGCGACTAGACCGGGTTCAACATGTCCACCAAGCGCTGCTATTACGAAACCCTCGAAGTCGAACGCGACGCCGACGATTCCATCCTGAAATCGTCCTTCCGCAAACTGGCGATGAAATTCCACCCCGACCGCAATCCCGGGGACGACAGCAGCGAAGTTCGCTTCAAGGAAATCAACGAGGCCTATGAGGTCTTGAAGGACAAGGACAAGCGCGCGGCCTACGACCGTTATGGCCACGCTGCCTTCGAGCAGGGCGGCGGCTTCGGCGGCGGTGGCGCCGGTTTCGGCGCGGGTTTCGCCTCGTCCTTCTCGGACATTTTCGAAGACCTGTTCGGCATGGCCGGACCGCGCGGCCGCGGCGGCCGCGAGCGTGGGGCGGACCTGCGCTACAACATGGAGATCACGCTCGAGGAAGCCTTTGGCGGCAAGACCGCGCAGATCGAGATCCCGGTCTCCGTCACCTGCGAATCCTGCTCGGGTACCGGCGCCAAGACCGGCACCAAGCCGAAGACCTGCTCGACCTGCGCCGGCGCGGGCCGCGTGCGGCAGTCGCAGGGCTTCTTCACGCTGGAGCGCACCTGCCCGGGCTGCCAGGGCCGCGGCCAGATGATCGAGGACGCCTGCCCGTCCTGCGCCGGGCAAGGTCGCGTCACGCGCGAGCGGACGCTGTCGGTCAATATTCCCCAGGGTGTCGAGGACGGCACGCGGATCAGGCTCGCCGGCGAAGGCGAGGCCGGGGTACGCGGCGGTCCGGCCGGCGACCTCTACATTTTCCTGTCGCTGTCCCAGCACCAGTTCTTCCAGCGCGACGGCGCCGACCTGCATTGCCGCGTGCCGATCTCGATGGTCACGGCGGCCCTTGGCGGCGAATTCGAGGTGCCGACCATCGACAAGGGCAAGTCCAAGGTGAAGATTCCGGCCGGAACCCAGTCCGGCCGCCGATTCCGCATTGCATCAAAAGGCATGCCGGTGCTGCGCTCGCGCCAGATGGGCGACATGTACGTCCAGGTCGCCGTCGAGACGCCGCAAAACCTCACCAAGAAGCAGCAGGAATTGCTGGCCGAGTTCGAAAAGCTCTCCTCCGGCGCGACACAGCCGGAATCCGCGGGCTTCTTCGCCAAGGTCAAGGATTTCTTCGGTAATCGGGCGAATTGACTCGGCTTGACCGTACCGTCCGCGGCCTATACGTCTTTATGACCATTTTCTGACACGCCGCGGCGACGCGGTCCCGTCCGGTCCTGACATGCCCATGCAATCGTCCGTGCGCGCGTTGAAGAAGCCCCGTCTCGACGACGAGGTACGCTTTCTCCGGTCGTGGATTGAAAAGCCGCTGCACATGGGTGCGGTGATGCCGTCGGGCCGCCTGCTCGCCCGCACCATGGCGCAATATGTCGATGTCGATTCGGACGCACCGGTGGTCGAGCTTGGGCCCGGCACCGGCGCCATCACCAGCGCGCTGGTCGAGCGCGGCATCGACCAGAAGCGCCTCGTCCTCGTCGAATACAATCCCGGCTTCTGCGCGCTGCTGCGCGACCGCTATCCGCAAGCCAAGGTGGTGCAGGGCGATGCCTACCGCCTGCGCGACACGCTCTGGAACGTGCTGGGTGGACCCGCCTCGGCCGTCGTCTCCGGCCTGCCGCTGGTCACCAAGCCGATGTTCACGCGCCTGCGGCTCATTCGCGATTCCTTTGCCGCGCTCGCGCCCGGCGCACCCTTCGTGCAATTCACCTATTCGGTGGTGCCGCCGATCCCGAAATCGCTGCCCGGCGTGTCCACAGAGGCCTCGGAACGGATCTGGATGAACCTTCCGCCGGCCCGCGTCTGGGTGTATCGCAAAGACTAATTCCGCCGGCTTTCGTCTTCGCGCGGCGGATCCTTTTCGCCGAACGCGTTTTTCTGGATGGCCGCACCCAAGATCCTGATCATACCCGGCTCGCTGCGCACCGGCTCGCACAATGCGAAGCTGGCGGCGGTCGCCGCCTATGAATTCGCCCAGGCCGGCGTCGACGTCACCCGCGTCTCGCTCGCCGACTTCCCGCTGCCGATCTACGACGAAGATCTGTACGTGAAATCCGGCGTGCCCAAGCACGCCGTGAACCTCAAGCGCATGATCGGTGCGCATCAGGGCATCTTGATCGTCACGCCCGAATACAACGCTTCCGTGCCGCCGCTGCTCAAGAATGCGATCGACTGGATCAGCCGCGTCCAGGACCCACACGAGAAGCGCGGCGAAGTGTTTCGCAACCGTGCGTTTGCGATCGCCGGCGCATCTCAGAGCAGGCTCGGTGGCAGCCGAGCACTCGCCGCGCTGCGGCTGATCCTGAGCTCCTGCCACGCCAATGTGATTGCCAGCCAGCTCGCGCTCGCCTTTGCCGACCAGGCCTATGACGATATGGACAGGCTGAAGAACGAGAGCGATATCGCCGGGTTGAAGGAGCTGGTGCGGCAACTGATCGACATTTCCCAACGCATGATGTGAGGTGACATGACGCAAGCCGAAATTGCCCCCCGCGACCGCCTGATCGTCGCGCTCGACCTGCCGAGCCCGGAACTGGCGGAGGCGATGATCGATCGGCTCGGCGACAGCGTCACCTTCTACAAGATCGGCTATCGGCTCACTTATGCAGGCGGCCTGCCGCTGGTCGGCAAGCTCGCGGATCGCGGCAAGAAAGTGTTTCTCGATCTCAAGCTGCACGACATCGGCAACACGGTGATGCAGGGTGTCCAGAGCATCAGCAAACTCGGCGCGACCTTCCTCACCGTGCATGCCTATCCGCAGACCATGAAGGCGGCGGTCGAAGGGCGCGGCGCGTCGGCCTTGAAGATTCTCGGCGTGACCGTGCTGACCTCCTACAATGACGATGATCTGCATGCGGCCGGCTACCGGCTCGGCGTCTCCGAGCTGGTCGAGGCGCGCGCGCAGCAGGCGCAGGTGCTTGGCGTCGACGGGCTCGTCTGCGCGCCCGAGGAAGCGGGTAGCTTGCGCAAGATCGTCGGCCACCAGATGAACCTCGTCACGCCCGGCATCCGCCCGGCAGGCTCGGCGACCGGCGACCAGAAGCGCATCATGACGCCGGGACGCGCGATTGCCGCTGGGGCCGACTATCTCGTGGTCGGACGTCCCATCGTCGAAGCTGCAGATCCCCGGGCGACTGCCGAGGCCATCCAGGCCGAGATCGCGCAAGCGCTCACCTGAACATCACAAGGAGAAGAAGAATGGCAGCAAAGGGCTACTGGATCGGGCGCGTCGACGTACACAATGACGAGGGCTACAAGCCCTATGCGGCGGCCAATCTCGCGATCTTCAAGAAGTTCGGCGGACGCTACGCCGTGCGTGGCGGCAAGCTCACCAGCGTCGAGGGCCAGAGCCGCGCACGCAACGTCGTGATCGAATTTCCCGACTACGAGACCGCGCTCGCCTGCTACAACTCGCCGGAATACCAGGCCAACATCAAGGTGCGCCAGCCGCATTCGATCGCCGACCTCATCGTCATCGAGGGCTACGACGGCCCGCAGCCGTAAGGCTCGCTTCAACCCGCGGCGTCATTCCGGGATGGTCCGAAGGACCAGATCTCCGAGCGCAATTGCGCTTCGGGGAATCTCGAGATTCCGGGTTCGCCCTTCGGGCGCCCCGGAATGACAGGTGCCTGTGCCCCCTCGGTTGCCGGAACAGCATCCCCCCGCTACAACGGGCCCCGAAGAGGATCACACCATGTCCGAGATGCGCTTGATTGTTGCTGGAGCCGGCGGCCGGATGGGCCGGGCGTTGACGCGTGCGATTTCCGAGACCGAAGGTGCGGTGCTGGCCGGCGCGCTGGAAGCGCCCGGCTCGGAACTTTTGGGCAAGGATGCCGGCGTGCTCGCAGGGCTTCCGGCCAATGGCGTGCAAGTGTCGGCCGATCTCTGGGCGATGTCGGCAGAGGCCGACGGCATTCTCGACTTCACCGTGCCGGCCGCGACCATTGCCAATGTCGCGATCGCCGCGCAGCGCGGGCTCGTTCATGTCATCGGTACGACCGGCCTCTCGGCGTCGGACGACGCGGTGATCAAGAGCGTCACCAACCGCGCCGTCGTCGTCAAATCCGGCAATATGAGCCTCGGCGTCAATCTGCTCACCGCGCTGGTCAAGCGCGTGGCGCAGTCGCTTGGCGACACTTTTGATATCGAGATCGTCGAAACGCATCACCGTGCCAAGATCGATGCGCCCTCGGGCACGGCACTGATGTTGGGCGAAGCCGCAGCCAGCGGCCGCGGCATTTCGCTCGGGGATCATTCGGCCCGTGGCCGCGACGGCATCACAGGCGCGCGTCGCACCGGCGACATCGGCTTTGCCTCCTTGCGCGGCGGCACCGCGGCCGGCGATCACAGCGTGAGCTTCCTCGGCCCGTTCGAGCGGTTGACGCTGTCGCATCACGCCGAGGACCGCATGCTGTTCGCCCATGGCGCGCTGAAGGCGGCGCTGTGGGCCCATGGCAAGAAGCCGGGCCTCTACTCGATGGCCGACGTGCTCGGTCTCGGCGATACCTGATCAATCGAACGCAACGAACGGAAAGCAGGAATGAGCGAACGTCTTCTCGTGCTCGTGCGCCACGGCCAGAGCGAATGGAATCTGAAGAACCTGTTCACGGGGTGGAAGGATCCCGATCTCACCGAGCAGGGCGTGGCGGAAGCCAAGGAGGCCGGCCGCAAGCTGAAGGCGAAGGGCCTCGTCTTCGACGTCGCCTTCACCTCGGTGCTGACGCGCGCCCAGCACACGCTCGATCTCATTCTCACCGAGCTTGGCCAGACCGGCCTGCCCACGTCGAAGGATCTCGCGCTGAACGAGCGCGACTATGGCGATCTCTCCGGCCTCAACAAGGATGACGCACGCAAGAAATGGGGCGAGGAGCAGGTCCACGTCTGGCGCCGTTCCTACGACGTACCGCCGCCCGGCGGCGAAAGCCTGAAGGACACGCTCGCGCGCGCGCTGCCCTATTACGTGCAGGAGATCTTGCCGGGCGTGCTCAACGGCAAGCGCACGCTGGTCGCCGCCCACGGCAATTCGCTGCGCGCGCTGATCATGGTGCTGGAAAAGCTCTCGCCCGAAGGCATTTTGAAGCGCGAGCTGGCGACAGGTGTGCCGATCATCTACCGGCTGAATGCGGATTCGACGGTGGCGTCGAAGCTGGATCTGGCGAGCTAGTAAATTGAGGCGTCATTCCGGGGCGATCGAAGGGCGAACCCGGAATCTCGAGATTCCGGGTTCGATGCTGCGCATCGCCCCGGAATGACGGAGTAGGTGGCAAGCTATTGCACCCCGAGCTGCCCCGCTTCCCAGCCCAGCATCGCCTGCTTGCGGGTGACGCCCCAGTGATAGCCGGTGAGCTTGCCATCCTTGCCGAGCGCGCGGTGGCAGGGCACGACGAAGGAGACGGGGTTCTTGCCGACCGCGGCGCCGACGGCGCGTGAAGCCTTCGGGCTGTTGATCTTGCAGGCGATGTCCGAATAGGACACCGCGCGTCCCATCGGGATCTTCAACAGCGTCTCCCACACCCGCACCTCGAAGTCGGTGCCGATCATGACGACGCGCAGCGGCTGGTCCGGCCGCCACAGCTTTGTGTCGAAGATGCGCTGGGCGAGCGGCGCGGTGCCTTCATGATCCTCGACGTAAGTTGCCTTCGGCCAACGCCGCGTCATGTCGACGAGTGCGGTCTGCTCCTCGCCGGGATCAGCGAAGGCAAGTCCCGACAATCCGCGACTGGTCGCGATCACGATCGCGGTGCCGAACGGACATGGATGGAAACCGTAGCGCAAGGTCAGGCCCGCGCCGCCGTTCTTCCATTCGCCCGGTGACATCGCTTCGTGGGTGACGAAGAGATCGTGCAGCCGTCCCGGGCCCGAGAGACCCGAGTCGAGCGCAGCGTCGAGGATGCTCGCGGAATCGCGCAGCAGGTGCTTGGCATGGTCGAGCGTCAGCGCCTGCATGAAGGCCTTTGGCGTGATCGACGCCCAGCGGCGGAACAGGTGGTGCAGCTCATCCGGCGTGACGCCGGCCGCATCCGCCATCGCCTCGATGGTCGGTTGCGCGCGCCAGTTCTCCGAGATGAAGGCGATCGCGCGGCGCACGGAATCATAGTCCCGCAGCGCGGCATTCTGGGAGCCCGGCCTGGCCAGGCGCCGGTCATGTATGGCGAGTGTCATCATGACTGGAAATGTAGGACGAGCAGGCGCTCCAAACCACCCGATTTCTGACAGGGTTCAGGTGACCGGATTGTAGGTCGGGCCGCGCTTGGCGGCGTTCAGGGCGTCCAATAAAGCTTTGGAAAAGCTGGCCTTTTCATCGGGTCCCAAAAAGGTGCCGACCGACAGGCGGCGGCCGCGCGAGACCAGATAGACCCGCTCGATGCCGAACTCCTCGTCCGCTTCGAGATCGAGCTTCACCCAGAGCGGATTGAACACCCATTCGGCGACATGGCCGCGATGGCTGATCCGCCGCACGCGCAATTCGGAGACCGTGACCACGATCTCCTCGCTCGCCCGCGCGGTGCGGAAATTGACCTTGAAGGCCCACCAGATCACCAGCACGTCGAGACCGAAAAAGCCGAGCACCGGCCAGGCGCCCATCATCAGGAAGGCGATCCCGGTGACAAAGCTGACGACGCTCAGGAAAAGCATCACGACGAGAAAGCCGGTGCGGTTCAGCGAGCGATGCGGCGTCAGCAGCGCAGAGAAGATCTGCACCTCGCTCGCGCGCTCAAATTCGTTGCCTGTGCTCATGGCCTGTCAGTATATCCCGGTCATGGCAAAAATCACCCGCAAGGCGGCCGTCCGCAAATCCTCCGTGCCGAAGAAGAAGGCAAAGGCGAAAGCCGCCAAGCCCGCGCGGGCCGCAAAGACATCGCTCAAGGCCATAAAACCCAAGACGGTCAAGCCCAAGACAATAAAACCCTGGACACCGGCCGAGATCCACGAGGTCTTTTCCCGCTTCCGCAAGGCCAATCCGGCGCCGAAGGGGGAACTCGAGCATCTCAATCCCTTTACGCTGCTCGTTGCCGTCGTGCTGTCGGCCCAGGCCACGGACGCCGGTGTCAACAAGGCAACGCGCGAATTGTTTCAGGTCGCGGACACCCCGCAAAAGATGCTCGATCTCGGTGAGGAGCGCTTGCGCGACTACATCAAGACCGTCGGCCTCTATCGCACCAAGGCGAAGAACGTGATCGCGTTGTCGGCCAAGCTGTTGACCGATTTCGGCGGCGAGGTGCCGCGCACGCGCGCGGAGATCGAGTCGCTGCCGGGTGCCGGGCGCAAGACCGCCAATGTCGTGCTCAACATGGCCTTCGGCGAGCACACGATGGCGGTCGACACGCACGTCTTTCGCGTCGGCAACCGCACCGGCCTCGCGCCCGGCAAGACGCCGCTCGAGGTCGAGCTCGGTCTCGAAAAGGTGATCCCGGCCGAGTTCATGCTGCATGCCCATCATTGGCTGATCCTGCACGGCCGCTATACTTGCCTCTCGCGCAAGCCGCGCTGTGAGGTATGCCTGATCAACGATCTCTGCCGATGGCCGGAGAAGACGGTCTGAGGCAAAGTTTCTCCGTCATTCCGGGCTCGATGCTCCGGGCCGCGCTTCGCGGTCCCGTCGCATCGTCCCGGAATGACGATGATAGGAATTGTGTTCGCGACATGATTTCGGGGTGGTGCCGTGAGTCAACAAGAACAAGTCGGTTCGCCGCCGCCTGCCGCTCCCCTCGTCGCTTCCAGGCCGACGCAACGACCGGCTCCGAGCCTGTGGAGCCGGCTCGCCATTCCGCTGTTTGCCGTCATCGTCGCGCTCGGCTTCGTCGCGTTGGCGACCCTGCGTTTCGACGAATGGGTCGGCAGCGCGGCAATCCAGACCACCAATGATGCCTATGTCCGTGCCGAGCTGACGCGGCTTGCGAGTCGGGTGACGGGCGAGGTGCTCAACGTTGCGGTCACCGATTTCCAGCGCGTGCACGCCGGCGATCTCCTGATCCAGATCGATCCCGCCGATTATCAGGCGCAGGTCGCACAGGCCGAAGCGAACGTTGCTGCCGCGCAGGCTGCGCTGGACAATCTGAGCAATCAGGTCGAGCTGCAATATGCGACGATCGCGCAGGCCGAGGCGGCGCGGCTCTCCGCCGAAGCGCTGGAGGTCGAGGCGCGGCAGGAGCAGCAGCGCCAGCAATCGCTGTCGCAGACCGAGGCCGGTACGCGGCAGCGGCTGGAGCAGGCGGTCGCATCGCTCGCGAAGGCGCAGGCCGACGTGCGTGCAAGCCGCGCCGTGATCGCCGCGCAGCGCCACCAGCTCGAAGTCCTGCAAGGAACCAAGAAGCAGCGCGCCGCCGACCTCGAAGCGGCCAAGGCGACGCTTGCAAGCGCCAGGCTCAAGCTCGGCTACACCAGGATCACAGCGCCGTTCGACGGCGTCGTCGGCGAGCGCCAGGTGCAGCCCGGCGACTACGTCAATATCGGCACCAACCTCATCAACGTCGTGCCGCTGCCCAAAGTCTATGTGATCGCGAACTACAAGGAGACCCAGCTCACGCATGTGCAGCCGGGCCAGCCGGTTGACATCACTATCGACAGCTTCCCGCGCCAGCGCCTGCGCGGCCGCGTCGAGCGCATCGCGCCGGCGACCGGCTCGCAAGTGGCGCTGCTGCCGCCGGATAACGCGACCGGCAATTTCACCAAGGTCGTGCAGCGCGTTCCCGTGCGTATCCAGCTCGACGACAACCAGCCGCTCGTCGAGCGCCTCCTGCCGGGAATGTCCGTCGTCACCAGCATCCACACCGACGGTGCAGGGACGAATGGCGGCAAATGACGGTGCCGATCGCGGACCTCTCTCGCGCGGCGGCATCGCGCCACGACCGGTCTTCGCTGTCGGGGCCGTGCTGCTCGGTTCGTTCCTTGCCAATTTCGACAGCCGGCTGACCACGGTTGGCCTGCCTGATCTGCGCGGTGCGTTCTCGCTCGGCTTCGACGAGGGAGCCTGGCTCTCCACCGCCGGCATCGGCTCGCAGATCTTCATCGCGCCCGCGGTGGCCTGGCTGGCGACGGTGTTTGGCCTGCGTCGCGTGCTCGGTATCCCGAGCCTCGTCTACGCCGTCATCTCCTTCATCATTCCCTTCGTTCACGATTTTCCGGCGCTGATCGCCCTCAGCATCGTGCATGGCCTGCTGCTCGGCACCTTCGTGCCGGCGACGTTGATGATCGTGTTCCGCAACCTGCCGATCCGCTGGTGGCTGCCGGCGATTGCGATCTACGCGATCCGCGTCGGCTTTGCGCTGGATACCTCGACCTCGCTGGTCGGCTTTTATGTCGACCATCTTGGCTGGCAATGGCTGTACTGGCAGGGCGTCGTCATCGCGCCGCTGATGGGCCTGATGGTCTATCAGGGCACGCCGAGCGAGCCGGTCAATCACGACCTGCTGCGCCATGCCGATTGGGGCGGCATGGTGCTGCTCGGTGCCTCCGTGTCGATGATCTATGCCGGCCTCGACCAGGGCAACCGGCTGGACTGGCTGGAGTCGGGCACGGTGATGGCGCTGATCACCGGCGGAGCCGTCCTGTTCGTCGGCTTCCTCATCAACGAGTCGCTGGTCCGCCAGCCCTGGGCGCATGTCAACGTGCTGTTCTCGCGCAATGTCGGAATGTCGCTGATCTTGATCCTGCTCTATACGCTGACCAGCCTCTCCAACTCGTCGCTGGTGCCGAATTTCCTTGCCACCATCGGCCTGCTCAGGCCCGAACAGAGCGGCCTGTTGCTGCTCACCTATGGCGCGCTACCGATGTTCGTGCTGGTGCCGCTCTCGATCTGGCTGCTGCGGCATTTCGATACGCGGACGGTGGTGGTCGTGGGATTTGCCTGCTTTGCCGCGGCCAATCTCTGGGGCACCCAGCTCACCCACGAGTGGGCGCGCGCGGATTTCGTCGGCATCGTGCTGCTGCAGGCGATCGGACAGTCGCTGACCCTGTTGCCGCTCATCATCACGCTGCTGTCGAACTCCGACCCGAGCCGCGCGACAGCTTTTGCGGCCTATATCCAGATCATGCGGCTTGGCGGCGCCGAGGTCGGCGTTGCACTGATGGGAACATGGCTGCGGGTCCGCGAGCAGATCCATTCCAACTATCTCGGCCAGTACATTGCAACCGGGGACGTGGACGTGGTCAGGATGCTGAAGCAGCTTGCTGGCCGCTTCGCCGCCCATGGCTTGGGCGCGGCGCAGGCCCGCGCGGTCGGCACGCTCGCGGGCTTCGTGCAGCGCGAGGCCAATGTGCTCGCCTATATCGACGGCTTCTGGCTGTGCTTCTGGCTCGCGATCACAGCGCTCGGCTGCGTCGCACTGCTCACCCGCGCGCCGCCCGGACCGTTCACGCCGGCGCCGTTCGGTTTGGCCAAGTCGGTGCTGCGCAAGTGCGGAGTGGCGGTGACGTAGAGTGTCCGGATCTTGATCGGGTCGATCTAGAGCATGATCCGGAAAAGTGTGCAGCGGTTTTCCCTCGCGACAAACGCGGAACGCGTTTGCGCGGAGATCATGCTCAAACAATAACCTGAAGCGCGATGACGATTCATCCCAATCCCATCGCGCTTTAGGCGGCGTGCGGATCAGGCGATACTTCTGTCCTCCATCATCCGGCGTTTGACAGTTTCGCAAGTCTTGCGGACATCCTCCGTAAACAGCGCGCATTCTTCGATGCGCTTGAAAATCCTCTTGGCTTCCTCGCGATATGAGGCCGCGGTATCTCGCATGAAGGCAATCGTCGTGTGCACCTCGGCGGTCATCGCCTCGCATTTTTTCGCCGCGCTGATCAACTCGGTTCCCATAGCCTCGATCTCTTTGGCCGCGGCCTCATAGTCGCGCACGACGGCCTCGGCAGTGAGCTGGCCTACACGCGAAACCCCATCTCGATGCTCGACGTAGTCAGGCAATGGCTCGGATAGAGCCGGTGGGACAACCCAGCCGGGCGACCCGGGCAAAGCCGCCGTGACATCTGCTTCAAGCTTGGCCAGATCTACTGCCTTGTTTCTCGGAAATCTTTCGATGTTCGCCATGGATCAATTCTCCTACTGGACTCTAACCCTTTAGGAAATGGAGCCAATGCGCGAGAGATTCCTGACAACAGTCGCAGGCCCCGCTATTCCGCGGGACCCCCCGCCGGAATGGCGAGCTGATTGAGAATCCTGATTCGTGGCGAAAGATTCACGAAACTGCGGCGATGGTCCATCGTGAGGACGTCCTCCCCGGACGCCCACTTTCAGGCTCTCGATCGCAGGAGCACCCCAACCTCCGCCGCAAAGCGGGAGAGGGAGCGATCTCCTTGGCGGTCCGCAACCGGACTCAGGCGATCGGTCTAATCGTCGTCAGCGCATATACCGTGCCGGCTCGATCAGCTCCGGTCGCCGGCCCGACAGGCGTTTGTGCATGTGGACCATGAAGGCCATGCCGAAGATCGGCGTCGCCAGGTTGACGATCGGGATCGACACGAAGGCGGCGATGATCAGGCCGGCGGCGAAGATGGTTGCCGCATTGTCGCGCCGCATCGCCTTGGCTTCCTCCGGCGGGCGGAAGCGCATGGCGGCAAGCTCGAAATATTCGCGGCCCAGAAGCCATGCGGTGGCGATGAAGAAGATCAGGAAGCCGGCGCCCGCCAGGAACACGAAGGGCAGCACGATCAGATAGACCAGGATGGTCAGCAGCGCCGTCTTGACGCCCTCATGGATGGCCATCGTGAACGGCAGCGCGACGCCGGGGCGCTCGGCCGGATAGTGCTCGCGCTCGACATGATCGGCGACGTCGTCGACGAACAGGCTCGCCACCAGCGAGGTGATCGCGGGCATCAGGAGGATTCCGCCGAAGACGACGCCAAGGCCGGCCGCGATCGAGACGATCCAGGACAGCACCTCGAGGGCGGAGTGCCAGCCGGGGCCGAGCAGCCCCTCGAGCCAGACCTCGCCATAGGTGGCAAACCAGCTGAGCAGACGCTGCAAGCCGACCGCCAGCACGGTGATCAGCACGAGCGCGACGCCGATCGAGCGCCACAGGATCGAGCGCATCGGCGGCGAGATGATCTGCGACAGCGCCTTGACGGCGGCATCAAGCATCGGGGTACCTCTCACGAGAATTCACTCGCGAGAGGTAGACATGCCGGCCGCTTTCGGCAAGGGAGGCTGACCTGCCGCTGCGTGCGGCCTATTCTTCGGCCGCGATGCTGGCCCAGCAGGTGATTGCGCTACAGACCGAGCTCCAGCGGCCAAAACCCTTGTAGATCTGGGCCGCGACCTGCTCCTGCTGCTTCAGCGTGCCCTCGGCCTTGATCTGAGGGTCGGAGACGTTGCGGATCGCAAGCCAGCGCGGCGCCTTCGCGCCCATGTCCTTGGCGACGAGCCCGAGGATCGCATCGCCCATCTCGGAGACGTCACCGAGGCCCTGGAGATGGAAATGATCGTCCGAGGTGTCGAAGCCGAAGAAATCGGTGGTGACCACGGACGAGCTCAATCCGCTCGGCTTCACCACGAAGATTTTTGGCGGCCGCGTATTGTCCTTCGGCAGTTGCCCGGCATTGGCCTTGAACAGCGCCTTGGCCTCTGCAAAACGCGTCGTCTTCGCCGACTTGCTCGAAAAATGCTCTTGCGCGAACGGCTGCTTCTTGAACTTCGACAGGCAGTCGAAGCGAACGATCGGGCTGACGATGACGTCGCCAACCTCGACCTGCTTGCCGATGCCGCCGGCGGTTCCCGTGGTGATGACGAGCGAGGGCTGCACCTCCTGGATGATCTGGCGCCAGACGTCGATGTTCGGCAATTGCGGGCCGTCCTGCGACATGTGCGAATCGGACTTGAAGATCACGACCTTCTTCTTGCCGATCGTGGTGGTCCAGTAGGTGCCGAGCCGCTTCAGCTCCATGGCCGGGCAGCCGTTCCGCATCTTCTTGGAGATGGTCGTGAAATTGTGCTTGTAGGGCAGGTAGTCGTTGCGGGAGTCCTTGCCCGGCGTCAGCACGCGGCTGAGCGCATGGCCCTCGTCGACGGTCCAGGTCACCACCAGCACGTCGGCGCGCGGCAACGGGCTGTTGCCGTTGCCCCTCGGCTTCGGCCCGGTCTGCGGCGCGAGCCCCTTCGGCCAGGGAATGTCGGTGAAGCGCGACAGCCCGGTCGCGGTCGAGAAGGCCATGAACTCGCGGCCCGCAGGCGATTCCGAATCGAAATCGATGATCTCGCGCTGAAAATCTTCCGGAGAAACTTTTGCGGACCGTTTCACCGCTGCGTCCGCCAGGCGCTTGACAGTATAGGTCTCGCGCGGCGGCGGCGTCGTGATCGGATCGAAACCAAGATTTCTCTGAACCCATTTGCGGTCAGCCAGCATCGCTCAACTCCTGCGCCAATTGATTTTGAGAGTATCTTCCATTGGTCGGCCAAGCACGCCGACGGTTGCAATTTTAAATTGAGTTCGCTGACATCGATTGGTCCGAGCCACTGACCAATTCTGTTCCGGATTGAGATGTCGATGTTTTGATCGGTATAACAAAGGTATTTCTGAAAAAAGATCGTCAAATATCTGAACCAATTTCGACCTCAGATTACACCTATAGTTGAATACCGGCAATCGCCCTTCCAATCACAAACGGAGGAAGTCAGTGGCGCTGGCGAACAGCGCGCGGAAGTTGCCGAAGGGGGCCAAGCTGGTTGGCGCGGCCGATCCCAAGCAGGAGATCGAGATCAGCGTCCGCCTGCGCGCCAAGCGCTCCGACGATGACACCGTGATGGCGCTGGGTGCGCAATTGCCGCGTGAACGGCAATATCTTTCCCGCAGCGAATTTGCCGAGCAGATGGGTGCCGATCCCGCTGATGTCGCCAAGATCGACAATTTTGCCCATCACCACGATCTCAACGTCAAGAGCGTGCATCTGGCCTCGCGCACAGTGAAGCTGACCGGCACGGTGAAGGCGCTGAGCGCGGCCTTCGGCGTCAAGCTCAACAAGGTCAAGCATGAGGGCGGGACCTACCGGATGCGCAAGGGCAGCGTGCAGATCCCGGCCGAGCTCGAGGGGATCGTCATTGGCGTGCACGGGCTCGACAATCGCCCGGTCGCGCGTCCGCACTTCCGGCACAAGCGGATCGGACGGGCGGCGATCGCGCGCGCGGCGCAGAGCCGCAGCTTCTCGGTCGAGCAGATCGCCCAGCTCTACAACTTTCCAGACGGCGAGACCGGCGCCGGCCAGTGCATCGCCATCATCGAGCTCAACGACATCGACCAGAAGGGCAAGCCGACAGGAGCCGGTTACAAGACATCGGACCTGAAGACATTCTTCAAGAAGGCGGGAATCCCGATGCCGCAGATCGCGCCGACGAGCGTCGACGGCGGAGCCAACAAACCCGGCCATTCCGAAGCCGACGGCGAGGTCGTGCTCGACATCGAGGTGGCCGGCGCGATCGCGCCCGGCGCCAAGATCGTGGTCTATTTTGCGCCCAACACCACCAACGGCTTCATCGATGCGGTGAAGGCTGCAGTCCACGACAGCGTGCGAAAACCCTCGGTGATCTCGATCAGCTGGGGTGGCCCGGAAGATCCGGAGAACTCGCAACAGTTCCTCGACGGTCTCAATGAGGCGATCCGCGACGCGGCCGCAATGGGCGTCACCGTCTGTGTCGCCTCCGGTGATAACGGGTCGGCTGACATGGGCGAAGGTTGGGACGGCAAGCCGCATGCTGACTTCCCGGCGTCGAGCCCGTTTGCGCTGGCCTGCGGCGGCACCAATCTCACGGCGCCGAACGGCCACATCCAGGAAGTGGTCTGGAACGGCGGGCCGGAGGATGGAGCGGGCGGCGGCGGCGTCAGCATCGTGTTCGCCCAGCCAAAGTACCAGGCCAACGCCCATGTCCCGAAATCGCCGGCACATCACAGCGGGCGCGGCGTGCCCGATATCGCGGGCGACGCCGATCCGGCCACCGGCTATCAGATCTTCCTCAATGGCGCCGGCGCCACGATCGGCGGCACCAGCGCAGTGGCGCCGCTGATGGCGGGGTTGATCGCGCGGATCAATGAAGCCACGACCAAGAAGTTCGGCAAGACGGTCGGTTTCATCAATCCGCTGATCTACGCAGCCGGCGCGCAAGGCGCGTTTCGCGACATCACCAGCGGCAACAACGACATCACCGGTCAGTTGCACGGCATGTACAAGGCCGGCCCCGGCTGGGATGCCTGTTCCGGGCTCGGCGTTCCCAACGGCACCAAGTTGCAGGATCTGCTGGCGGCGTGATTCGCGCGTGCTTCTCCCTCTCCCCGTTCTTACGGGGAGAGGTTGGGGTGAGGGGCTGCATCCGCGATCACGGAGAGAGTGAGACGCGCCGAGTGCGCCTCCTTTCCGGGGCGTGGCGTCGGTCACGCCGCATCGGCCGGCTTGCCGATGCATCCGAGCTGTGCGAATAAGCTGATATGACCGACCCGATGACCCCTTTCATCTGCACCTGGTGGCGCTCCTTCTGAAGGAGCGGCGCGTCGTCATGTCTTTCATTCGACCATCGCCGCCGTGTTCGGCATGGTCGTGATCCCAGGAACCCACTGTCGAAGCGCGGCGGCTCCAATCCCGGAGACGTCAATGCTTTCCCCTGCGCAAGACAAGCCGACCATCAAGCCGATCATCCTGACCGGTGATCGCCCTACCGGCCCGCTGCATCTCGGGCACTATGCGGGCTCGCTGCGAAACCGCGTCGCGCTGCAGCGGTCGCACCGGCAATACGTCCTCATCGCCGATCATCAGGCGCTGACCGACAACTTCGACGATCCCGACAAGGTGAAGCGCAACGTCATCGAGGTGGCGCTGGATTATCTCGCCGTCGGCATCGATCCCTCCGAGACGACGATCTGTCTGCAATCGGCACTGCCGGCGCTGGCGGAGCTGTCATTGCTTTATCTGAACTTCGTCACCGTGGCGCGGCTTGAGCGCAACCCGACAGTCAAGGCGGAAATCCAGATGCGCGGCTTCGAGCGCGACATCCCGGCCGGTTTCCTCTGCTATCCCGTCGCGCAAGCTGCCGATATCACCGCGTTCAGGGCGAGCGTCGTTCCCGTGGGCGAGGATCAGGCGCCGATGATCGAGCAGACCAACGAGATCGTGCGGCGGATCAACCGCCAGGTCGGACGAAGACTATTGCCGGAAGCCGAAGCGATGATCCCGGCCACGGGGCGGCTTCCCGGCATCGACGGCCGGGCGAAGATGAGCAAGTCGCTGGGCAACAGCATCGCCCTGTCGGCGTCGCCGGGTGAGATTCGCGAGGCCGTGCGCAAAATGTACACCGACCCCCGACATGTCAGGGCCAGCGACCCCGGACAGGTCGAGGGCAATGTCGTCTTCACCTATCTCGATGCATTCGCCGAGGATCAGGCCGAGGTGGAGGAGCTCAAGGCGCGCTATCGGGCAGGGGGCCTCGGCGACGTCAAGGTCAAGAAACGCCTGGAAGATATCTTGCAAGCCTTGCTCGCGCCGGTCCGGGAACGCCGACACCGGCTCGCGCGGGATCAATCCCATGTACTGGCAGAGCTACGCAAAGGAACCGAGCGCGCGAAAGAGGTCACGCAGGCGACGCTCGACGAGGTCAAGGCAGGCTTGGGGTTGTTTTCGTTTTGAAGCTGTGCCGAGGCGGATGACGCTCTCTTCCCTCCTCCCCCTTGTGGAAGAAGGTGGCGCGAAGCGCCGGATGTTATGTCATGCTGCCCGGCATGAAGCATCGGATGTCGATCCTCAGCACAGACGGCTCTGCATAAGACCTTATATAAACCGGCCAGACCATCGCCCGGCCAACCTGGTTCGGTTCTTTGATCACCGCATCGTCCGGGACGTCCCACCATTCACCTCCTGTACGGACGCGATAGTGGTCGTTCTTGCTTTCCCAATCGACCTCCGACAACGCTTTCCCGTCAGCGTCGGAGCAACAAAGCCCTTTACCTGACCTGAGCTTCTCGAACCAACCTTTGAGGGGAGAGTTTGCATAGCGGCCATCGACATCGCCGGCGACCGCTTTGTGAAGTGCTGAAACAGGGCCAGCGAGAATGAGTACAACGACCGACGTGGCAAGGATCGTCCTGTCTCGTGGGGCAATCATTGCGTGGATCTTTTTTTCGAGGGCTGAGCGGACGACCCCGGCTACAGGTGAGGATGACCGGGGCCGCCGACGATCCTCAGCTACAGTGCCTGAAAGGCGCCCCCCAAGGATCACGACTGATGCTTAGAAAAGAATCAAAAAGCGGTCTTGTGATTGCGCGCCAACATTTTTGCTTCTTGCGCCTCGCTTCGAGATACGAGCATTCAGTCACGCGCTTCGCGAAAGAGACCCCTCACGCCTTCCCACAAGGAGAGAGGGTGCACCGTGCGTGCGGCGAAGGCTACGTCACCCATGCTTGTGCGCGTGCTTGCGCGGCTTTGTTTGCTTGCCTTCACCCGTCGGGATCATCACCACGCGGCCGTAGCGCACGCCGCGTTCGGCGATGATGTGGTCGGCGAAATGCTTGACCTCGTCGGCTGATCCCCTGAGCGCCGTCATCTCCATGCAATTGTCGTCGTCGAGATGGACGTGCAGCGTTGCGAGCGCGAGATCGTGATGGCCATGGAATTCCTGTACCAGGCGCTTGGAGAGATCGCGCGCCGCGTGGTCGTAGACATAGACGAGGCCTGCAACGCAGGGACCCGTCTGCGCGGTGTCCTCCGCCGTCTGCTGCAACCCCGCCCTGGCGAGGTCGCGGATGATCTCCGATCGGTTCTGGTAGCCGCGCGCCTGCGCCGCCGCATCGATCTCCGCCAGCAAATCGTCCTCGATCGTGATCGTAATCCGCTGCATTGACGGCTCCCCAGCGTGCCGCGCGACCTCGCGCGGTTTGGAAGCCGTTTTACACGGATTTCGCAGGCGTCACAGCCGTGTTGCGCGAAGCCGCAGCGCGTTGCCGACGACGCTGACCGACGACAGCGCCATCGCGGCGGCCGCGATGATCGGCGACAGCAGGATGCCGAAGGCCGGATAGAGGATGCCGGCCGCGATGGGGATGCCGGCCGCGTTGTAGATGAAGGCGAAGAACAGGTTTTGCCGGATGTTGCGCATCGTCGCCTGCGACAGTTTTCGCGCGCGAACGATTCCCGTGAGGTCACCTTTGAGCAGCGTGACGCCGGCGCTTTCCATGGCCACGTCCGTGCCCGTGCCCATGGCGATGCCGACCTCGGCCGCCGCCAGCGCCGGCGCGTCGTTGACGCCGTCGCCGGCCATCGCGACGCTGCGGCCCGACGTCTGAAGCCTGGTCACGACCGCGCTCTTCTGATCCGGCAGCACCTCGGCTTCGACGTCGGTAATGCCGAGTCGGTGCGCGACGGCCTCTGCCGTGGTGCGGTTGTCACCGGTCAGCATGATCACCTTGATGCCCTCGGCGGCGAGATCCTTCAACGCCTGCGGGGTCGACGCCTTGACCGGATCGGCGATCGCGAACAGCCCGGCCAGCGTGCCGTCGACCGCCATGTTGATGACGGTGGCGCCGTCCTGGCGCAGCCGCTCTGCTTCCGCAGCGAGCGGCGTCGTGTCGATGCCTTCAGTGGCAAGATATTTTGCGTTGCCGAGCACGATGGTCGTACCGTCGACCTTGCCGGTCGCACCCTTGCCGGTCGGCGAATCGAACTCGTCGACCTGACCGATGCTGAGCTGTTTCTCCTTCGCCGCACGCAAAATCGCATCGGCCAGCGGGTGCTCGCTGGCGCGCTCGACGCTGGCGGCAAGGCGCAGGATCTCATCCTCGGCGAGACCTTCGGCCGGGACGATGGCGACGACCTTCGGCTTGCCCTCGGTCAGCGTTCCCGTCTTGTCGACCACGAGCGTGTCGATCTTTTCCATCCGCTCGAGCGCCTCGGCGTTCTTGATCAAAACGCCTGCCTGCGCGCCGCGGCCGACGCCGACCATGATCGACATCGGGGTTGCAAGGCCAAGTGCGCAGGGACAGGCGATGATGAGCACACTTACGGCGGCGACCAGGCCAAAGGCGAGGCGTGGCTCCGGGCCGAACCAGGCCCATGCGGCGAAGGCGATGATGGCGACGGCGATCACCGTCGGCACGAACCAGCCGGCGACCTGGTCGGCTAGGCGCTGGATCGGCGCGCGCGAGCGCTGGGCGTCGGCGACCATCTGCACGATCTGCGACAGCAGCGTCTCGCGCCCGACCTTTTCGGCCCGCATGATGAAGCTGCCGGATTGGTTCAGCGTGCCGGCAATGACCTTGGCGCCGGTCTCCTTGGTGACCGGCATCGATTCGCCGGTGACGAGGGATTCATCGAGCGAGGAACGCCCTTCAAGCAAAATGCCGTCGACCGGCACCTTCTCGCCGGGGCGGACACGCAAGCGGTCGCCGGCATGCAGCGTATCGATCTCGACCTCGTGCTCGCTGCCATCGGACTCGACGCGCCGCGCGGTCTTCGGAGCGAGCTGGAGCAGCGCCTTGATCGCGCCTGACGTTGCATCGCGGGCGCGCAGCTCGAGGACCTGGCCGAGCAGCACCAGCACGGTGATGACAGCGGCCGCCTCGAAATAGACTGCGACCGCACCCTCATGACCCCTGAAGGTCGCGGGAAAGATTTGCGGCGCCAGCGTGCCGAACAGGCTGTAGACGTAAGCGACGCCCGTGCCCATCGCGATCAGCGTGAACATGTTGAGGTTGCGCGTGACGAGCGATTGCCAGCCGCGCACGAAGAACGGCCAGCCGGCCCACAGCACGACGGGCGTGGCGAATACGAGCTGGATCCAGTTCGAGAGCGTCGGATCGATCCAGTTGTGCGGGCCCGCTAGATGGCCCCCCATCTCCAGCACCACCGGTGGCAATGCCAGCGCGCCGCCGATCCAGAACCGCCGCGTCATGTCGGCGAGCTCGGGGTTGGGGCCGGTGTCGAGGCTCGCCACCTCCGGCTCCAGCGCCATGCCGCAGATCGGGCAGCTGCCGGGGCCGACCTGGCGGATCTCCGGATGCATCGGGCAGGTGTAGATCGTGCCTGCGGGCATCTCTGGCTCGCTCGACTCTTCCGTTCCCGTGGCGAGATATCTGGCGGGATCGGCCGCGAATTTGGCGCGACAGCCGGCGGAGCAGAAGTGAAAAGTCTCGCCGTGATGTTCGAAGCGGTGCTTCGACGTCGCGGGATCGACCATCATGCCGCAGACGGGATCGCGGACCTTGTCGCCGGGCGCAGCGTGATGGTGATGGGCATGGCCGGCATGATCGCCATGGCCGCCGCAGCAGGATGATGCCGCGGGCTTTTCCGCGGGCGGGGCAGCCTTGGCGGAACAGCCGCATCCGGAGTGCTTTGCGGTCGCGTCGACCTGCTTGTGTTCGGCTTCGTTCATTCCAGCGCTCCGGCCTTGGCCCAGGTGCTTGCAACCCATACCCGGTAGGGGTATATAGACGTCATGCGCAAGGACATCAAGGCATCCGTCGGCAAACGCCTCGGCCGGATCGAAGGGCAGGTCCGCGGCCTCTCCAAGATGGTCGACGAGGACCGCTACTGCATCGACATCGTGACGCAGATCTCTGCGGTGCGCGCCGCGCTGCGCCGCGTCGAGGAGGAGATCCTGAAAGACCACGTCGCGCACTGCGTCGAGCACGCGATCTCGAGCGGCAACAAGACGGATCAGCGGGAAAAGATCGCGGAGTTGATGGCGGTGATCAGCCGCGCGGAACGGTGAGTTTCACACTCGCCGTCGTTGCAGAAGCGCCCGGTATCTCCCCACGTCGTCCTGGCGAAAGCCAGGACCCATACCGCGGAATCTATCGATTGTGTGCGGTCGGAGTCTCGAACGACGTGTCTTCGCCAAACTACTTCCAGGGGTAATGGGTCCTGGCTTTCGCCAGGACGACGTCGGGGTTGGCATCTACGCCGCGAAATCGCACGCCCGCGCACTGCGGCGGGGGTGGTACATGGCGATGCTCTTCAAAAACGGAAAGCGTTCCTTGACTGGAACGCGCGCGGCGGTATCGGCCTTGGCCGCACTCACTTCTTGAGCCGGAACTTCAGCCGGCGCTTCTTCGTCAAGCGCTTCAGGAACGAGCGGCGGCGAACGGAGCGTTTCTGGAAACACACTGAAAGTGCCCGCCACCTCCTCGAGCGGCTTCTGCTTGTCGGCCCAGTGCAAGGCCGTGTAGTCGAAGCCGTGCACGATGGTGGGTTTGACGACCTCGAAATAGGGCGAGATGTCGAAGTCGCGGGGCATGTAGAGCGAGGAATCGCGGATGTGCAGGATCTCGCGGCGCGCCTGCCGGCTGCCGGCCTTGGTGATCTTGGGCAGGATCGGATAGCGCACGGCGTCGAAGGCCTGCGCGATCAGCGCCGAGCAGATGATCTTGGTGGGATCGCCGGAGCCGATAGCGATCATGCGTCGCCGCCAGCGCTGCGGAATCGGCAGCGGGAACAGATAGCGCATCAGGTCCAGGATGTTCTTGGTGTCGTAGCCGAAGCCGATGCGGTTGATGGCGTAGCGGCAGACGGTGGTCCGGTCCTCGTAGGACAGTCCCACCGGACGGCACAGCCTTGTATGATACGGAAAATATTTCGACAGCGGCGCGGAGGTGACGCCTTCCCCGATATTGGCCTCGATCAGCACATGCGGTTCGCCGTCGGGCTCGGCGGTCCCGTCAACCGGACCGACATAGAGGGCTGCGTGCGACCAGGTCGACTGCGTGAGATATTTGATGATGCCGGAGATGCGGTTGTTGCCCTCGACCAGCAGCACGTCGCCGGGCTGGATGACGCCGCGAAGATGCTCGGGATCGCTCGGCGTGAACGGCTCGTAGCCCGGCACCTCCTTGGAGAGGTACGCGGAAATCAACTTGCCGACTGAGTCTAGGACGGTCCCCATTGCGAGCTCCCCGCAGCCTATTCCGGCTGCCTTTTTCCCTTCTCTATCATGGTCGATACGCGTTGCAATTTGGTTCATTGCGCACGGCGATCAAGTACGATTGATTCACCATGATGGTTGCCGCGCTGCGCCAGATACGGCAAGGTTCGCTAGCTGTTCCCGTTCGCTTCAAGTCCCCGGAAACCATGACATGACAATCACGCGCCGCAGCTTCCTATCGGCGTCGGCGGCGTTCGCCGCAGCACCGGTCCTGCGCGCGACCGCGGCACCCCTGCCGCGCGAGGCCGACGTCGTCGTGATCGGCGCCGGCGCGGCCGGCATCGCTGCAGCGCGGCGGGTGATGGCTGCCAATCGCAAGGTTGTGGTGGTGGAAGCGGCAAGCCAGATCGGCGGCCGCTGCATCACGGACAGCACCACGTTCGATGCGGCGTTCGATCGCGGCGCGCGCTGGATGCACAACCCCGACACCAACCCGATGATCCGCCTTGCGCGTAGCGTCGGGCTCGACGTGTCACCGGCTCCCGTCGGTCAGAAGATGCGCATCGGCCGCCGCAACGCGCGCGCCGGCGAGACCGAGGAATTTCTGGCGGCGCTGGTGCGCGCCAATCGCGCCATTGATGAAGCATCGCGCGGCAAGCTCGACACCTCCTGCGCGTCGGTACTGCCCAAGGAGCTCGGCGACTGGGCGGGCACGGCCGAATTCCTGCTGGGCGCGAACTTTGCCGGCAAGGACCTCAAGGAGCTTTCGGTCATCGACAAGGCCCGCGCGCAGGACCGCAACTCCGCGATCGCCTGCAAGCAGGGTCTGGGCACGCTGATCACCAGGCTCGGCGAGCAGATGCCGGTAGCGCTGTCGACGCCGGCGAGCCGCATCCTCTGGAGCAACCGCGACGTCAGCGTCGAGACATCAGCCGGCAAGATTGTCGCGCGCGCCGCCATCATCACGGTCTCGACGAACGTGCTCACTGCAGGCGCGATCAAGTTCGCGCCTGACATCCCCAAGCGCACGCTCGATGCAGCCTCCAAGCTCAGCCTCGGCAGCTACGATCACATCGTGCTGCAACTGCCGGGCAATCCGCTCGGGCTCGCGCGCGACGACATCCTGATCGAGCAGAGCAACTCGACCCGCACCGCGCAGCTGTTCGCCAATATCGGTGGTTCCTCGTTGTGCTCGATCGACGTCGGCGGCTCCTTTGGCCGCGACCTGTCGGAACAGGGCGAGCAGGCGATGGCTGCATTCGCCAGGGAATGGCTCACGAAACTGTTCGGCAGTGAGGCCACGGCGGGAATCAAGAAGATCAGCGCGACGCGCTGGAACGCCTCGCCGTTCGTGATGGGCGCGATGTCGGCGTCCGCGCCCGGTGGGCAGCTTTCGCGAAAAATCCTGACCGAGCCGATCGGCTGCATGTATCTCGCGGGCGAAGCGACGCACGATACGCTCTGGGGCACCGTCGACGGCGCCTGGGAGAGCGGCGAGCGCGCCGCCGAAGCCGCGCTCCGCCGCATCGGCGCGCTAAGGGATGAGCCTGCCGAATTGCCGACGCAATCGACGAAGCGGCGGCAGAAACGTTAGCCGTTGTTCTGTAAAAACGCCCCAAACTCAACTCGTCGTCCCGGCGAAGGCCGGGACCCATAACCACAGGGAGTGGTTATCGCACGAGATTGGTGACCACGAGTCTTCGCAAAACTACTCCCTGTGGTTATGGGTCCCGGATCTACGCTTCGCTTGTCCGGGACGACGAGCGGAGTTTGGCGCGCGCGCTCGCCTTACGACACTAACCGGAGTCCTGGCTTTCACCAGGACGACCGTGGAGGGAATTACCGCAACACCCCATCCAACGCCGGCAGGCCGAAAATGACGGCCATCGCGATCAGCGCGTAGCAGATGGCGCGAAACACTTTTTCGCTGGCACGCCCGAACAGTGACGCGCCGAAGGCGACACCTGCCGCGTAGACCGGGCCGACGACAAGGGAGAGCAGCAGCGTATCGCGCGTGATCAGGCCGGTCGTCGCGTAGCTCACCATCGAAAGCGAATCCGAGGCACCGAAGAACAGCACGATGTTGGCGCGGGCGACCGTCGCGACGATGGGGCGGCCGAGCCAGTAGCCGACGATCGGCGGGCCGCCGGTCTGCGCGAGGCCGCTGCAAAAGCCGGAGAGGCCGCCGATGCCGACCGAAAGCCAGGCGTGATCCTTGCCGCGATAGCGCCAGCCCGACAGCAGAAGCATCAAGAGCGCGGCGACGAAGCAGGAGATGATCCAGCGCGTGGTGACGGGATCGAGCACGCTGAGGAAGTAGGTGCCGATGGGCACGCCGATCAGCGCGCCCAGCACGATCACGGCCGTGGCCTTGCGATCCGCCTTGCGCCAGGCGTCCGGAAGCAGCGGTGCCGCAGAGACGAAATCGATGATGAGCAGCAGTGCGGCGACGAGCCGCGGCTGCGCGACGCTGCTCGCAAGCGGCATGAAGATCAGCGCAGCGCCGAAACCCGAGAAGCCGCGCGCGGTGCCTGCGACGAACGCGATGGCGCAAAGCGCCATCGCAATGGTGAGGCTGACATCCCTGGGGAGGAGGTCGGAAAGACTCATGCTCTACAATTTCAGGAGCATGATGTTGTCCGAAAACCGCTTCGCACTTTCGGCATCATGCTCGCAGCGTGCCGCCGGTCTTCTTCGTCACCTCGGCCACGATCTTGGCGGCCACCGCTTCGATCTCCTGATCGGTCAGCGTCTTCTCGCGCGGCTGGATCGTCACCGCAATCGCGATCGACTTCTTGCCGTCGTCGATGCCCTTGCCTTCATAGACGTCGAACACGTTGACCGCGGTGATCAGCTTCTTGTCCACCGCCTGCGCCGTGCGGACGATGTCGCCGGCCTTCACGCCGCGATCGACGATGAAGGCGAAGTCGCGCGAGACCGGCTGGAACGCGGACAGCTCGATTACGGGCTTTGCCCGCGTCGGCTTCTTCTTGGCCTCGGGAATGCGGTCGAGGATCACCTCGAACGCCATCACGGGGCTGTCGGCGCCGAGCGCTTCCAGCGCGCGCGGGTGCATCTCGCCGAAATAGCCGAGCACGTTCTGCGGGCCGATCTGGATGGTGCCGGAGCGGCCCGGATGCAGCCATTTTGGTCCCCCCGCAACGATCTGCAGCGCCTGCATCGGCGCGCCGGCTGCAGCTAACACCGCCAGCGCATCGGCCTTGGCATCGAACGCGTCGGCCGCGGCAGAGCCCGACCAGTGACGGCCCAGGCCTTCCGACGCGGCAAAACCGCGACGAACACCCGACGCCGCCATGAATTGATCCTGCGGACGATCGCCCTTGAAGAGCTGCCCGACCTCGAACAGCGCGACATCGCCAAAACCGCGGTCGGCATTGGTCTGCGCTGCGGCGATCAGGCCCGGTAGCAGGCTCGGCCGCATGTCGGAGAGATCGGATGCGATCGGATTGGCGAGCTCGAGCTCGCGCTGGCCGCCGCCGAACAGTTCAGCCGCCGGCTTGGCGATGAACGACCACGTCACCGCCTCGACCATGCCTCGGGTCGCGAGCGCGCGCCTGGCCCGGCGGGTGCGGAGCTGCAGCACCGTCAGCACCGGCTTGCGCGCATCCTCGCCGCGCTCGAACGGCGTCTCCGGCACCTTGTCGACGCCAAAGATGCGGACGATCTCCTCGACGATGTCGGCCTTGCCGTGCACGTCGGTGCGCCAGGAAGGCACCGCGACCTTCACGGTCGGACCTGCGCCCGCCATCATGAAGCCGAGATGGCTGAGGATGCGCTTTATCTCGACCTGCGGCACCTCGATGCCGGAGAGACGCTTGACCTCGGACAGCGGGAAATCGATGACGCGGTCATCGCCGAAGGCCTTGCCGGTCACGAAGGTTTCCGACGGCGTGCCGCCGCACATCTCCATCACGAGCTTCGTCGCGAGCTCCAGGCCCGGCACCATGAAGGCCGGATCGACGCCGCGTTCGAAGCGGTAGCGCGCGTCGGAATTGATGCCGAGCTTGCGGCCGGTCTGCGCGATATTGATCTCGTTCCACAGCGCCGATTCGATTAGCACGTCGGTGGTGTTCTCGTCGCAGCCCGAGGCCTCGCCGCCCATGATGCCGGCGAGCGATTCGACGCCATGCTCGTCGGCGATGACGCAGATGTTGGAGTCCAGATTGTAGTTGCGGCCGTCGAGCGCGAGCAGCCTCTCGCCGTCGCGGGCGCGGCGCACGACGAGATTGCCCGTCACCTTCTTGGCGTCGAACACGTGCAGCGGGCGCGCGCGATCGAAGGTCATGAAGTTGGTGATGTCGACCAGCGCGTTGATCGGGCGCAGCCCGATCGCGGTCAGCCGCTTTTGCAGCCATTCCGGCGAGGGGCCGTTCTTCACCCCGCGCACCAGGCGCAGCGCGAACCCCGGACAGAGCGTCGTGTCCTCGACCGTCACCTTCACCGGGCAGGGGAATTCGCCCTTCACGGCCTTGATGGTCGGATCCTTGAACTTGCCCATGTCGGCAGCGGCGAGGTCGCGCGCGATGCCGTGCACGCCGGTGCAGTCCTGCCGGTTCGGCGTCAGGTTGATCTCGATCACGGGATCGCCGAGGCCGGCCCATTCGGCATAGCCCGCGCCGATCGGCGCATCCGCCGGCAATTCCATGATGCCGTCGTGATCATTGGAAATCTGCAGTTCGGCCGCCGAGCACAACATGCCGCGGCTCTCGACGCCGCGGATGGTGCCGACGCCGAGCGTGATGTCCTTGCCGGGAATGTAAGTCCCGGGGGCCGAGAACACGCTGACGAGCCCGGTGCGCGCATTCGGCGCGCCGCATACGACCTGCACCGGTGCACCGCCGTCACCCGTGTCGACCATGCAGACGCGCAGCCGATCCGCGTTCGGATGCTGCTCGGCGGAAATCACCTTCGCGATCGTGAAGGGTTTCAGCGTCTTCGCCTTGTCCTCGATGTTCTCGACCTCGAGCCCGATCATGGTGAGCTTCTCGGTGAGCTTGTCGAGCGTCTCGTCGGTATCGAGATGGTCCTTCAGCCAGGAGAGGGTGAATTTCATGGCTGCGTGCCTCGGGTCTGGTGAGTATTCACTGAGTTGCTTTGGTCGGTGTCAGAGCTCCCTCCCGCCTTGTGGGCCACAAGGGGGGAGGGAACGGAGAAAGACTTCGTGGGTCCGAGCACCACCATCACGCGCTCAGCCCTCCTGCCAGCGTCGGGACTTCCAGCGGCTTGAAGCCGTAGTGGGACAGCCAGCGGACGTCGCTGTCGAACAGCTGGCGCAGGTCGGCGATGCCGTATTTCAGCATGGCGATGCGGTCGATGCCCATGCCCCAGGCAAAACCCTGGTACTCGTCGGGATCGATGCCGCAGGCGCGCAGCACGTTCGGGTGCACCATGCCGCAGCCGAGAATCTCCAGCCAGTCCTCACCTTCGCCGAAGCGGATCTCGCCCTTGTCGCGGCGGCACTGGATGTCGACTTCCAGGGACGGCTCCGTGAACGGGAAGAACGACGGTCGGAAGCGCATGTTGATGTGGTCGACCTCGAAGAACGCCTTGCAGAACTCGTGCAGGATCCATTTGAGGTGGCCGAGATGCGAGCTCTTGTCGATCACGAGGCCTTCGACCTGGTGGAACTGCGGCGTGTGGGTCGCATCCGAATCGATGCGGTAGGTGCGGCCCGGGCAGATCACGCGGATCGGCGGCTTCTGGCTCAGCATGGTGCGCACCTGCACCGGCGAGGTGTGGGTGCGAAGCAGCATGCGCGAGCCGTCCTCCTTCGGATGGAAGAAGAAGGTGTCGTGCATCTCGCGCGCGGGATGGCCGACCGGGAAGTTCAGCTTTGTGAAGTTGTAGTCGTCGGTCTCGACATCGGGACCTTCGGCGACCGAAAAGCCCATGTCGGCGAAGATGGTGGTCAGCTCGTCCCAGACCTGGCTCAGCGGATGGATACGGCCGGCCTCAGTCGCAGCGTCGCGCGGCGGCAAGGTGACGTCGATGGTCTCGGCAGCGAGCCGTGCATCGAGCGCTGCCGACTTCAGGACGTCGCGCCGCGCGGCAAGCGCCTGGCCGACCTTGTCCTTGGCCTGGTTGATCGCCGCGCCTTGGGTCTTGCGTTCGTCGGGCGACATTTTTCCGAGCGTGGCAAGCAGCGCGGAGATCGAGCCCTTCTTGCCGAGCGCGGAGACGCGGACGGCTTCGAGCGCGGCCTCGTCGTTGGCGGCCGCGACATCGGCGATGATCTGGGATTCGAGGTTGGCAAGATCGGTCATGGCAATCCCTTTTGGCCAGGATGCGTAGCCGATGCTCCTAGCCCGTCACACCCGGCGTTTCGCCGGGCATCCACGTCTGAGAAGTGTGTTTGCGCGAGAGATGACGGCCAGGGCAGTTAAAGCGCGACAACGCGCCTTGGCCCGGGCCATCACAAGCTGAAAGCTGCGCAGAGCACAGTGGAGGACGGCTTACGCCGCCAGCGCGGCCTTGGCCTTCTCGGCGATCGCCTGGAACGCGGCGGGCTCGCGGATCGCGAGATCCGACAGCACCTTGCGGTCCACGGTAATGCCCGACTTGGCAAGGCCGTCGATAAATCGGCTGTAGGTCAGGCCGAACGGACGCACGGCGGCATTGAGGCGCTGGATCCAGAGCGCGCGGAAGGTGCGCTTGCGGCGCTTGCGGTCGCGGAAGGCATACTGCGCGGCCTTCTCGACGGCCGGCTTGGCGGCGCGGATCGTGTTCTTGCGGCGGCCGTAGAAACCCTTGGCGGCCTTGTAGACTTTCTTGTGCTTGGCGTGGGCGGTCACACCGCGTTTGACGCGAGACATGACAAAAATCCTTCAGAGATGACTTTGGTTTTCGGAAGCGCCTGCGCGGACGCAGGCTCGGCTGAATTGATCGTGGACGCGATCAGGCGTTCGGCAAGAAGTACTTCTTGACGTTGTCGCCGTCGGTCTTGAACAGCACGCGGGTGCCGCGGAGCTGACGGATCTGCTTCTTCGTCCGCTTGATCATGCCGTGACGCTTGCCGCGCTGGGCGTGCATCACTTTGCCGGTAGCAGTCACCTTGAAGCGCTTTTTAGCGCCCGACTTGGTCTTCAACTTGGGCATTTGGCTCTCCTAATGGCCATAACAGAGTACCGCCCGCGAAGGCGGCTGGCCGTCAAAAATGCTCGTTAGAGCGTTGATTGTGCTCAGGTTTCTACGAACCAGCGTGAAACCCGCACGGGCACCGCCACGGCAGCCCTTAAATCAGCCGGGCGATGAAGGCTGGGCTTATGGCAGAGGTGAGGCCAATTGGCAATGATGAACCGCGGAAACGGGCTCGCAGACTATTTGACGTTGCCACTCTTATTGTCATGCCTTGCCGCCTGGAGGCGGACCAAAATGGCCCATTTTCCGCAGTCGCTTTCGTCTCGTGTTCTTCCCCGCCTTGGCACCGTTGCACTCCTCGCCGCGATCGGTGCCGCCGCACTGCCATCAGCCGCCGATGCCCGGCTTGGCGGCTATGACGGGGTCTGGAACGTCACCTTTGCCACCACGCGCGGCAATTGCAGCTCCGGCTACATGGTTCCGTTCACGGTGATCGGCAGCCGCGTGACCTCGGCCGGCGGCGGCCGGGTGTCCGGTAGGGTCAACCGCGCCGGTTCCGTTGCGGTCCAGGTCTCGGTCGGCGCCTCCCATGCCAGTGGCGGCGGCCGGCTTGCAGGTAGCGCCGGGGCCGGCTCCTGGAGCGGAATCATCTCCGGCGACCGCTGTAGCGGCACGTGGCAGGCGACGCGAAGCTGAAAACGAAACGGCCCGCCAGATGGCTGACGGGCCGTTGACCTCATAAGAGCTAAATCCGGCTCAGCGCGGCGCCAGCACCATGACGACCTGACGGCCCTCGAACCTGGCGTCCTGCTCGACCTTGGCGAGCTCGGCGACGTCGCTCTTGATCTTGTCCAAAAGCTTCGTGCCGATCTCCTGGTGCGCCATTTCGCGGCCGCGATAGCGCAGCGTGATCTTGACCTTGTCGCCCTCTTCGAAGAACCGCTGCATCGCGCGCATCTTCACGTCGTAGTCGTGATCGTCGATCATCGGGCGGAGCTTGATCTCCTTGATCTCGACGGTCTTCTGCCGCTTGCGGGCTTCAGCGGCCTTTTTCTGGGCGGAATACTTGTACTTCCCGTAGTCCATAATCTTGCAGACGGGAGGGCTGGTATTCGGCGAAATCTCCACGAGATCCATGCCGGCTTCCTGGGCCATCTTGATGGCCATCATGGTCTCGACCGTACCTTTGTTGTCACCGGTCTGATCGATCAGCTGGATCTGCGCATTGCGAATATCATCATTGATGCGCGGCCCGTCTTTGGCGGCAGGGGCCGGGGCTCTATTGGGACGACGAATGTTGGTTCTCCAAAGTTGTGAACGAAGCGGGTAGTCTGAAGGAAGATGCGTCTGCGGGCAAGCAAGTCGCGCCTCGCACGCGAAAAACCCTCAAATGCGAGGCATTTTGGTCACGCCCATCCCCACGCCGCTCGACATAGACACCTTGTCCCGGTTCCGCAAGCGTCCCTAAAGGCCAATGCCGATCCGGGCGTGCCGCGGAAGCACCAGACAGCTCAAACCGCACAGCAAGAGTAAACGTTCCATGACGAATTCGACTGCCAACCAGGCTCCCACCTTCATCGATGTCGGCGAGGGTCCATCGCCGCGGCGGATCGCAGTCCGCAGCCGGGCCGGGAAGGGGCCCGGGCTGTTCTGGCTCGGCGGTTTCAAGTCGGACATGCAGGGCACCAAGGCCGTGGCGCTGGACGATTGGGCGGCGGCGCATGGCCGCGCCTCGGTCCGGTTCGACTATTCCGGCCACGGCGAATCCGGCGGCAATTTTGCCGACGGCACTATCGGCCGATGGCTCGAGGAAAGCGTCGCGGTGTTCGAGCGGTTCTGCGAGGGCCCGCAAGTTGTGATCGGTTCCTCCATGGGCGGCTGGATGGCGCTGCTGCTCGCGCGCGAAATCAGGAAGCGGGCCGGCAGAGCGTCGCTGGCGGGCCTGGTGCTCATCGCGCCGGCGCCTGATTTCACGGAAGAACTGATGTGGAAGAATTTCCCGGCCAATGTGAAGAAGGAGATCGAGACCACGGGCCTCTGGCTTCGGCCGTCGGAGTATGGCGACGGCTCGCCCTATCCGATTACGCGAAACCTGATCGAGGAAGGCCGCAACCATCTTCTGCTCGGCAGCGCCATCGACGTCGGCTGTCCCGTGCGCATCCTGCAGGGCGCCAAGGACCCCGACGTGCCGTGGCAGCACGCCTTTGCACTGACGCACCGACTGCCCGCCGATGACGTCGTGCTGACGCTGATCCAGGACGGCGATCACCGCCTGTCGCGCCCGCAGGACATCGCGCGCATCCTTGCCGCGGTCGCGGAGATCGGGTGAAGTTTCGAGCTCGATGTCATTGCCCGCGAAAGCGGGCAATCCAGTACTCCGAGACGCCTGCGATTGAACGGTGAAGCCGCGGCGTACTGGATGCCCCGGTCAAGCCGGGGCATGACAGACAAGTGTGAGGAGAGGCCCATGACCATCACCGCCATGCTGCGCGCGTTCTGCGACGCGGTCGAGCAACGCAATGGCAAGGCCTTTGCCGATCTCTTCACTGAGGACGGCGTCTATCACGACGTGTTCTACGGCGCCTTCGGCGGTCGCGCAGCGATCGCCGAGATGATCGACGACCGGTTCTATCGCACGGCGACCGATTTCCACTGGGACATGCATGAGCCGGTGTCCGACGGTACCACGCTCTATGCGCGCTACACCTTCAGCTATCGCTCGACGCTGCCGGAAGCGAAGGGTGCGCGCGCGATGTTCGAGGGTGTTGCGATCATCAAGCTCAGGGACGGTGGAATCGCGGAGTACCACGAGGTCGCCAACACCGCGCCGGCCTTCGTCGACCTGAAGTTCGCCCCGGAGCGCATCGCGAAGATCGTTGCCAAGCAAGGCGCGGCGCTCAAGACGCGGCCGGAGATGAAGCGGCATCTGGCGTGAGTCTCTCCACACTGTCATTCCGGGGCGCGCCACTTGGCGCGAGCTATGATGCGCAATTGCGCATCTGAGAATCCATACTCCCGACTGGTGGTTATGGATTCCGGGCCTGCGCCTTCGGCGCATCCCGGAATGACGACGTGGAGAGATAGAAGCGCGCGCCTACCGCTTCGACGGATTTGCCATCGGCTTGCGCTGCGCCAGTGCGGCCACCGTCGAGGTGCCGATCGGTCCCTGCTCGTCATGGAGCCAGCATTCGCCGATCGCGATGCCGTCGGCGGAGTGGTGGTTCACCACCTCGAAGCCGATCCATTCCGTCACCGGCAGGCGATGCAGATACACGGTGACGTCGCTGTTGATGAAGGCGAGCCCCTGATCGCCGGCATTGGCGAAAGGGCTGACACGAGGCGCGCGCCATGCTGACTCCGCCGGAGACGAATTCCGCCTCCACCACGCGGATGCGTAGACCGTCGCGCACGAGCCGCGTGGTGATCTCGACCGGCTTGTCGATCGTCGGCAGGCGAAACATGTCGACCGTGAGCCGCGCCGGCACGAACTCGGGGCCGCAGTAGCGCTGCTCGATGCCGAAGCCGAGCAGGCCGACGACGACGCGTCCGTGCAGCGACTTCGGATCCCAGGGACCGTTGGCAACTTCCGTCGGATGGAATGTATTGCCGGTGCGCGTGAAGAAGGGCGTAGCTGTCATGACGCGCGACCTTGAAGGAACGCGCGGGGAAATCAAGGTCCCCAACCCTCATGGTGAGGAGCACTGTGTGCGTGCCTCACATACCGCTGTCATCGTCCGCGAAGGCGGACGATCCAGTATTCCAGAGGCGGTGACGAATACGGAGAAGCCGCGGCGTACTGGATGCCCCGGTCAAGCCGGGGCATGACGGCGGAGGGTTAGGAGGCCGCGCGCCACTCCTCGCGCACGCTGTCGTCGTGCTCCGCGGGCATCGCGGCCGTCCTCATCGCCGCAAAGTCCTCGTGCGACAACAATTGCCCCAGCGCCCACACCGCCGCTCCGCGCACCAGCGGGCTTGCATCGTCCAGCAATCGCCGTGCCTCCTCCGCCAGTGCCGCATCGCCGGAGTTGCCGATCGCGATCAGCACGTTGCGCAGGAAGCGATCGCGGCCGATGCGCTTCACCGGCGACTTCGTGAACAGCGCGCGGAACGCCGCGTCGTCGAGCCGCGCGAGCTCGGCCAGATCAGGCGCGCGCAGCGCCTCGCGTGCGACGAGCTTTGCCTCGCGGCCCTCTTGCGCGAACTTGTTCCAGGGGCAGGCGGCGAGGCAGTCGTCGCAGCCATAGATGCGGTTGCCGAGCGCTCTTCGGAATTCGTGCGGGATCGGCCCCTTGTTCTCGATGGTCAGGTAGGAGATGCAGCGCCGCGCATCGAGCTTGTAGGGCGCGGGAAACGCCGCGGTCGGGCAAATGTCGAGGCATGCACGGCACGAGCCGCAATGATCGATCTCGCTCTCATCGCGCGGCAGCTTCAGCGTGGTGTAGATCGCGCCGAGGAACAGCCAGGAGCCGAACTCGCGCGAGACGAGGTTGGTGTGCTTGCCCTGCCAGCCGAGATGTGCAGCCTGTGCCAAGGGCTTCTCCATCACGGCCGCGGTGTCGACGAACACCTTGACCTCGCAAGGTGCAGTCGCGACCAGCCAGCGCGCCAGCGCTTTCAGGCGTTTCTTGATCAGGTCGTGATAGTCGTCGCCCTGCGCATAGACCGAGATCGCGGCGCGAGAGCGCTGCTTCAGGATCTCCAGCGGATCTTGATCGGGGCCGTAATTGACGCCGAGCATGATCACGGAACGTACGTCGCTCCACAGACCGCGCGGATCGACGCGACGCTCCGGCTGCGCCGCAAGCCAATCCATGTCGCCATGGGCTCCGGCCGCGATGAACTCGAGAAAGTGCTTTCCGGCGCCTTCGATCGCGCCCGGCTCAGTGACGCCGATGCAGTCGAAGCCCAGGGTTTGCGCCTCGCGCGCAAGCGCCGTCTTCAGGTCGGACAGATCGGCTTCGGTCAGAAATCCAGGTCCACATAGGTCCGCGACGCCGGCACGCCGGCCAGCCATTCGCTGAGCAGCGGGCGGAACGAGGGGCGGGATTTGACCCGCGCGTACCACGCCTTTGCTGCGTCGTCCTCGCTCCATGGCACGTCGCCCAGATAGTCGATCGCCGAAAGATGCGCCGCGGCGGCGAGATCCGCATAGGTCGGCCGGTCGCCGGCGAGGAAGTTTCGCGTCTGCGCCAGCCAGCCGATATAGGCCAGATGATAGCGCACATTGGCCTTGGCGGCGCGCATCACGTCCGCCGAGGGCGGGCCGCCGCCATTCTCCTCGCTCATGAAACGCTTGTAGATGCGTTCGGTCACCAGCGGATGAGAGACTTCCTCGAAGAATTTTTCGTTGAACCACGCCATCAGCCGCCGCACCTCGATGCGCTCGGCAATTGTTTCCGGCATCAGCCGCTTGACGCCCATCGCGGCGCCATGGGCCTCGTCGATATATTCGGCGATGATCGTGGCGCCAGGAACTGACGGCTGGTCCTCGGTCGCCAGCACCGGGGTGGTGCCCGCCGGATTGAGCGTCAGAAAGGCCTCGCGCCGTTCCCAGACGCGCTCTTCCACCAGCTTCAGGTCGAGCCCGTACTCGCCGATGATCAGGCGAATGAAGCGCGAATGCGGGCAGAACGGGTGATGAAACAGCGTGAACATGCCTTTGACTATGTCGGGGGTGCTTAAGAATCCATCAATGTTTGTTCGGCGCCAGACTAGTCTTCCAAAACCGCGAGGCAACCCCGTGTAACTCGCATTTAGCGATTGCGGCAGAGGGACGAATAGGCGAGAAGAGCCCCGCTTTTCCTGCCGAAATGGATCGTAAATATGTCAGACGCAATACGGGCAGTGATCCTCGGCATCATCGAGGGCGTGACCGAGTTCCTCCCCGTTTCCTCCACCGGACACCTTTTGCTTGCCGAGCGCTTCTTTGGTCTCGGCGAAGGCGCGTTCTGGGACTCCTTTACCGTCCTGATCCAGCTCGGCGCGATCCTCGCGATCGTCGGCCTCTACTTCAAGAAGCTGTGGGATGTCGCGATCGGCATGTTTTCGGGCGATGCCTATGCGCGCCGCTTCGTGATCGGCGTGCTGGTCGCGTTCCTCCCCGCAGTCATCGTCGGCCTCGTTGCCGGCAAATACATCAAGAGCATGCTCTTCAATCCATGGGTGGTGTGCTTCACGCTGATCGTCGGCGGCGCCATCCTGCTCTGGGTTGATCAGCTCGATCTCAAGCCGCGCGAGCATGATGCGACGCGGTTTCCGCTTCTGACCTATCTGTTGATCGGCATGGCGCAATGCCTGGCGATGATTCCGGGCGTGTCGCGCTCGGGCGCCAGCATCGTCGCCGCGATGCTGCTCGGGGCGGACAAGCGCGCGGCGGCGGAATTCTCGTTCTTCCTCGCCATCCCCACCATGATCGGCGCCTTCGCCTATGACTTTTACAAGAACCGCGGCGAGATGACGATGGACCACATGGGCATCGTCGCGATCGGCTTCGTGGTGTCGTTCGTCACCGCGATCATCGTGGTGAAGACCTTCCTCGAATACGTCACGCGCCATGGCTTCACGCTGTTCGCCTGGTGGCGCGTCATCGTCGGCTCGCTCGGCCTGATTGCGCTGGCGCTGGGGCGGTAATTCCGTCGACAATCGCGCAGCTTTCTCAACGTAATGTAAGTGTTTCGACGGTAGGCAGTTTCCAAAGCAGGCCGGCTTGCGCCTCGCGAAGGAGCTGAACATGGCGCTGATCAGCGGCTGGGGACGTTTCCCGGTCGTCGATACCGACCTCCTGACGCCGCGATCGTTCGGTGCGGTCGGCGATGCCATCGCCGCGACCTCCGGCGGTGTCGCGCGTGGCAACGGCCGCGCCTATGGCGATGCCGGCATCGGCGTCAGCCAGACCCTCGCCATGACCGCCTTCGACCGCGTCAGGTCGTTCGATCCGGCGACCGGGCGCATTCGCCTCGAGGCCGGCGTGCTGCTGTCAGACCTGATCGAGACGTTCGGTCCGCGCGGCTTTCTGCCTTACGTCGTGCCGGGCACCCGGTTCGTGTCGGTCGGCGGCGCCATCGCTGCCGACGTGCACGGCAAGAACCATCATTGCGAGGGTGGCTTCGGCCGCTATGTCGACAGCATCCTGCTCCGCACTGGTGCGGGGGAGACCATCGAGGCCTCGCGCGAGGTGAATCCGGATGTCTTTCTCGCAACCATCGGCGGCATGGGGCTGACCGGTGTGATCCTCGAGGCGACGCTCAGGCTCCGGCCGGTCGAGACCGGTTGGATCCGCGAGCGGGTGATCTCGGCGTCCGATCTGCATGCGGCGATGCGCGCGCTCGATGCCGGCGACTCCGCGACCTATTCGGTGGCATGGATCGATTGCGTGGCGCGCGGCAGTGACCTCGGCCGCTCGCTGATCTATCTCGGCGAGCATGCCAGCGCCAGCGAGCTGCCTGATGGTGCCGAAACCTTTCCCCGCGGGCAGGATCCGCGTCTCAACGTGCCCATCGACCTTCCGTCGATGACGCTGAACCGCTACTCGGTCCGTGCCTTCAACGAGCTCTATTACCGCATGGGTGCGCGCCGCGCCGGCGGCAGTCATTTGGTGTCGATATTTCCCTATTTCTTTCCGCTCGACGGCGTCGGCGCCTGGAATCGCATCTACGGCCGTCGCGGTTTCCTGCAGCATCAATGCGTGATCCCGCACGAAGGCGCGCTTGGCGTACTCGGTGACATCCTCGACCGCGTCTCGCGGCGCGGCGATGCCTCGTTCCTCGCCGTGCTCAAGAAGCTCGGCCAGGGCGACGGCCTGATGTCGTTTCCGATGCCCGGCTACACGCTGGCGCTGGATTTCCCGGCGAGCGGAAACATCATGAATTTCCTCGACGAGATCGACCGTCTCGTCGTCGCCGCCGGCGGCCGCCTTTATCTCGCGAAGGACGCGCGTCAGTCGCGCAGCACCTTCGAGGCCGGCTATCCGGCCCTGCAACGCTTCAAGGAGATCCGGGCATCGCTCGATCCCATGGCAAAAATCCGCTCAAAGCTTTCGCAGCGACTGTTTGATGAGGTGCAGCCGTGAACTCTCGCAAGATCACACTGGTGTTAGGGGGCAGCTCCGATATCGGACGCGCCACCGCGCGCAGCTTCGCCAAGGCCGGCTGGGATGTTCAGCTCGCTGGCCGCGATGCCGCGGCGCTCGAACCGGATGCCGCTGACCTGAACGCGCGCTATGGCATCGGCGCCAGCACGCATCGCTTCGACGTGCTGGATACCGCTTCGTTCGACGGCTTCGTAGCTGGTTTGCCGGCGCTACCCGATGTCGTCATCTCGATCGTCGGCCTGCTGGGCTCGCAGGAAACGGCAGAGCGCGATCTCGATCACGCCACGACGATCATGCGCTCCAACTACGAAGGCCCGGCGCTGATCCTCGGCCTGTTCGCCGAAAAATTTTTGGCGCGCGGCAGTGGCTCGATCGTCGGGGTGTCCTCGGTCGCGGGTGACCGCGGCCGTGCCTCGAATTACGTCTACGGCTCCGCGAAGGCCGGGTTTTCCGCATTCCTGTCGGGCCTGCGCGCCCGCGCCAGCCGAAGTGGCGTTCACGTCGTCACCGTCAAGCCCGGCTTCGTGCGCACCAAGATGACCGAGGGCATGAAGCTGATCGGCCCGTTGACCGTGGAGGCTCCCGTCGTCGGGGATGCCATCTTTGGCGCCGTCGAGCGCCGGACCGACGTCGTCTATGTCAGCGGCAAATGGCGCCTCGTGATGTTCATCATCAAGGCGCTGCCCGAAGCCGTGTTCAAGAAGCTGAAGTTCTGAAGGTGCGCTCCCTCGCCCCGCTTGCGGGGAGAGGTTAGGCTACGCCGTTCTTGCGCTGGAACTGTCCGGCGGGGCGGAAGCGCCAGAGATATTGCGGGGCGATCCCCTCCAGCGAATCCGGCGTGATGCCGAGGCCTTCCAGCGTCAGCCCGGCCGCCTTGGCGGCATCCGAGACGACATTGTCCTTCTCGAGCAGCGTGACCTGGTCCGGCGTCAGCTTGAATGCGCCCGGCGCGAATTGCAGGAAGCTGGCCTGGAAGCGGGCAAGCCCGAACGGCAGCGGCACCAGCATGCGCTTGCGATCGGTGATCGCGAGGATCGTCTCGATGATCTCGCGCATGGTCAGGACTTCGGTTCCGCCGAGCTCGTAGGTCGCGCCCGCCTTGGCCTTGCCGTCGACGGCGTCCGCGATCGCGGTGGCGACGTCGCCGACATAGACCGGCTGCATCCGGGTCGTCTCGCCGATCAGCGGCAGCACCGGCGACATCCGCGCCAGCGCGGCAAAGCGGTTGGTGAACTGGTCCTCGGGGCCAAACACCACCGAGGGACGGAAAATCGTGGCCGAAGGCACCGCCGCCAGCACGGCCTGCTCGCCGAGCGCCTTGGCGCGGGCATAGCGCGAGGCCGACTGCTCGTCGGCGCCGATCGCGGAGACATGCACCAGGGCGGCTCCGGCGGCGGCCGCGGCCTTGGCGACGGTCTCGGCGCCCTTGGCCTGGACGGCATCGAAGGTCTGGCTCCCGCTTTCGGCGAGGATGCCGACCAGATTGATCACGACATGCGAATCACGCAGCGCCGCCTCGACCGAAGCCGGGTAGCGCAGATTGGCCTGCACGGTATGGACCTGGCCGACCTTGCCCGAGGGCTGCAGGAAGCCGGCGAGCTCCGGCCGCCGGACCGCGACCCGGACCCTGTCTCTTATACACATGATGTGTATAAGAGACAGGTATCGGGCCGGTTTGCGATGCGCAATCGGCTCGCCACGTTGGATTTGACAAGCGCGTCATCGATCCGTAGTAACCGCCCCCGTGCCCAACAGGCATGCCCAGGTGGCGGAATTGGTAGACGCGCTGGCTTCAGGTGCCAGTGGCTTCACGGCCGTGAAGGTTCGAGTCCTTTCCTGGGCACCATTTTTCTCGGTAGCTCCCTGATGTGATGGCCGAATCGGGGCCTTGGCGCTGCCATTGGTCGGAATGGGCCGCCCCGCGCCGAGCCATTTCGGCCGGTTCCTGATCCCCGAAATCCCACCGCACCTTCTCCAGTCCGATTAAGCCGTCCTTAGCGTTTGGAAATTACGGTTTTAGCCGTCCATTTCCCTGCTCCCCGGCCGCTGGCCGGCCATGCCAGCCAGTTAAGAGCGCGTATTCGAATGGAGCAGCCCCAATGGCAGCACGATCTCCTTGAACTGGAGCCGCAGCCGGTCCCGACGGCCGCTCCGCGTGCGCTGGTCCTTGAGCTCGAAGGCGCGCTGCTGCGCTCGGATCTGTTGCTGGAGGCGCTGCTTTGCGAGCCCGGACACATGCTCGGCCGCCTGCGCGCCGCCGGGAGCTGGCGCAAGGACAAGCTCCTGCACCTCGTCGAGGGCGCCAGGCTCGACTATGCCAGCCTTCCCTATGAGCAGGACGTCCTGAACCTGGCGCTCGCAGCGCGCGCGCAGGGCCGCAAGGTCTATGTGACCGCCTCCCGGCTGCGCCACCATGCCGAGGGCATCGCCGCGCATCTCGGTTTCGACGGCGTGGTCGCGACCGCTGATCTCGACGACTTCGACTATGTCGGCCATCGTGATGCCCCGGGTGCCGATCGCAAGGCCGGCCTGAAGACTTCGGTCGGCCTGAAGGTTTGGGTGAACGCGCTCCGCGTCTATCAATACGCCAAGAATACGCTGGTCTTCGTTCCCCTGGTGACGGCGCATCAGATGAGCCTGTCGGCGCTCGGCGCTGCGCTCCTGGCCTTCCTGGCGTTCTCGGCCTGCGCGTCCGGCGCCTATCTGATGAACGATCTCTTGGATCTTTCGGCCGACCGCCAGCATCCGACTAAGCGCCATCGCGCGCTTGCGGCCGGCGATCTGCCGATCGCCTCTGCGCTGCTCGCGATTCCCGTGCTGTGGCTCGGCGCGTTCGCCGCCAGCCTCTGCATCTCCGGCGTCTTCACCGCGGTGCTCGCCGCCTATCTCGGCACCACGATAGCCTATTCGCTGCTCCTCAAGCGCAAGATGCTGCTCGACGTCGTCACGCTCGCCGGCCTCTATACGCTGCGTATCGTCGGCGGCGCTGTCGGTATCGGCGTGGTGCTGTCCGAATGGCTGTTGATGTTCTCGCTGTTCGTGTTCACCTCGCTGGCGCTGATCAAGCGCTTCAGCGAGCTGACATTGCGCCAGGGCGCGGGCCTCTCCGATCCCGCCAACCGCGACTACAGGATCGGCGATCTCCAGGTCATCGCGGCGATGGCGTCGGCGAGTGGCATGAACGCGGTGATCGTGTTCTCGCTCTACGTCTCGTCCTCGGCGGTGATGACGCTCTACAGCCGTCCCTGGATGCTGTGGCTGCTCAATCCGCTCCTGCTCTACTGGTTCGGCCGCGCGCTGATGATGGCGCATCGCCGCGAGATGCCGGACGACCCGATCCTCTACACCTTCAGAGACAACGCCAGCCGTATCACGGTGATGGCGATGATCTGCATCATGCTGGCAGCGATCTGATGACCGAGACAAGTCTGAATATGCCAATCGACCGGGAGGGCGCCGCGAGCGTTCCCGCTCCCCTCATCGAGACGCTGACGATTGCGCTGGCCGGCTCGCTATTGTCGATCCTGACGAGTGGATTCGTCTTCGGTGTCGACAACAACATCTTCCACCTTCCGATCGTTGCCGGCCTCTTCAATGAGCCGCAGTATCAGGACGACGCGTTCATCCAGTCGATGCGCTACTTTGCATCCGGCGTCTGGATCGTCTTGAGCGACAGCCAGAAATATTTTGACCACACCGAGCTGGTTTTCTTCGTCCTGAATTTTCTGTCGAGGCTGTTCTCTGTCCTCGGCTTCCTGTGCTGCGCGTCGCTCCTCGGCATCACCGATCGGCGCGACAGGATTGTGTTCACCTTGCTCGTCTGCTCGATGCCGCTGCTTTTGGGCTATAGCCCTGCCGGTACCGGCGGCCTGTTCATCAACTATTTCACGCACTCGGAAATCGCCAACGGCACCATTCTCTTAGGCGTCTATTTCGCGGCCCGGGGGCGCTTCACGGCGGCGACCGTCGCCCTCGGCGTCACGTTCTTCGTCAATGCGTTCATGGCGATCTGGCTCGCGCCGCTGCTGGCGTTCATCGGCATCTACCTTCTGATCAAGAAGGAGACGACCATCGCTGCGGTCTGTTCGCGGACCGCGATCGGCCTCGTGATCTCCGCGCCGATCATGTTTCCGGTGCTGCACGCGATCCTGTCCAATCCCGAGCTAGGCAAGTCGCTTGGCGTGGACTATGCCGCCTATCTCCGCGAATATTTTGCCGGCCACTCCCTGATCGATTCGATCTCGATGTCCGGCATCCTCCAGATAACGGAGATCGCGGCCCTCGGTGCAATCGCGCTTTACTGGTTCGGGCCGACGGGCCGGGAGCTGCAGGTCGCCTATCTCGGGGCGATCCTCCTCTATCTGCTCGGCGTCGTCCTGCCATCCCTGAGCACGTCACCTTTCCTCCTCAACATTCAGCTGCTTCGCTCGGGTACGATCATTCATCTGTTGGCGGGCCTCGCCATTGCCGCGCTCGCCACGTGCTGGTTGCGTCGTGACAGTTCTGCCCTGTTCCTGCCCGGCTGCGCGATCGTGCTGGCGCTCTATCTGGGCGATGTCGCATTCCTGATTGCCATTCCAATCATCCTGGCAGCCCGGCATATTCGCGAAGCGACGGAAACCGTGCCTGCCTATCGTCGCAGGGTAGGATACGCGTTGCTGGCCATGGCCGGATGCGTGCTGTTTCCGCTGGGCGCCTGGAACTATTTCGTGTTCGATCGGGCCTATTCCGAGGGGGCGCAGGAATGGGCGGATGTAGGCAATTGGGCGCGCATGTCGACGCCGACAAGCGCTACTTTCATCGTGCCGCCGAGACCCGACCTTGACGCAAAACCGACGCCGTCGATTGCGGACATTGCCCTGTCGCGGCAGGGCAACTTCGAATTCGTCTCGCACCGCCGGGTCTGGGTCGACTACAAGCGCGGTGCGGCGGCGATGTGGACGCCGTCCTACTACGCGGTCTGGCACCAGCGCATGACCGAGACGGCCGGACTCGGAGATCACGCATCAAAGCTCGCCTATGCCGCGCGCGAGGGCATCGGCTATGTCGTCGACAAGTGCGATGCGTTGTCGTCGCAGGACAGCAGCAGCGTGCTGTTCCGCACCGCCCATCTCTGCGTATCCGCCGCGAAGCGCCAGGCCGCAGGGCTCTGAAGGCGCCGGGCGCTCCACATGGCCAACGGCAACGTACAGCGGCCGAACGTGATGGAGACGCCGGTCGGGAAAGCTGGGCTCGCCTTGTCGTATCCCGGTGGCGGCATCGGCCAACTGCCGAACGCCTGGTTGATGCTTTTTGCTGCGCTCCTCGCCATCCCGGTCCTTGCAAGCTTCGTCGTCGACGGCAACTCGAGCGGGCAACTCGGGTGGGACCTTCACGTGAACTGCGCGGGGGTCGATGCCTATGTTGCGGGGCTTGACCCCTACTTCATCGGCAATTTGAAGAACACCACGTTCGCATACCCCTATCTGCCGGTGACATTGGATGTCTTCCGGCCCCTGTGCTCCACGGGACTGCTCGTTGATCATCACAGCGCCGTCTATCTCGTCCTCGGCATTCTCTGCGGACTGCTGTTGCCCAGTCTTGGCGCGCCCCGTGCGGGCCTGCGCGATACATGTCTCAGAGTGCTTTGTGCCCTCGGAGCGTTCGTCGGCTTCGAATGGACACTGGCGTCCGGGAATTTTTCGATTCTGACCGGCTTGCTGACGGCGGTTGCGCTGGCGCTCTTGCTCAGTCCGCTTGAAGAGGAAGACAAGACGAGCTTCATGCTGCGCTTGACCGGTGCCGCCGTGCTCGGCCTCGTGACATCATTCAAGCTGGTCTTCTGTCCCGTCCTTGCTTCACTCTACTTCCTGCCGCAGCCGCGCTTTCGCAAGCTCATCCTGATCGCCGTCGCAGTCGGCATGTTCATTTTGCCGATCCTGATCTCGATGGTGTTTTACGCCGACCTCTTCCCAAGCTGGTTCCGCGCCATCTCCGGTCAAATTCCCGGGCAGCTTGGCGTTGCCCAGGACAGGATGAATCCCTCGCTCTTCATTCTCGTCCAGGGCCTGGCAAAACGTTGGGATGTGGCGGGCAGCGAAGCGCTCGTGTTCGCCCTCTATGGGCTTGCGGCGATCGCGCTCGTGCTGGCGCCATTCGCCTTGTCCGTATCGCGCGCCATCGCCGGTCGGGTCTCGCCCGAGACCGGATGGCTTGCGAACAGGTTGGATCGATGGCTGATCGATCATCCCCGCGACGCCGCGCGCATCACGGTTCTGGCGATGTATGCGCTCTATCTCTGTTCGCCGCGGCTCAAGGAATATGCCTTCTTTGAACTGGCGATCTATGCCGCCGTTCTCATCGTCAATCTTCCGGCCACGGCGATAGTGGCCGTTCTGACCGTAGCAATCCTCATTCCGACCCTGGTCTCGATCTCCGGCGGCGCCATCGAAGGCGGCTTCCTTCAGCTTTTCGCAGCGCTGCTGTGCTTCTGGGTCTTCCTGGCTGATTTTGGCAAGTATCAGCGTCCCTGAGGTCGGCTTGCGCGGATATCTGCCAGCGGATACACCGCCGAAGCGGGGACGAAGGGCTAGCCCAGACT
The DNA here is from genome assembly GCF_054185185.1 of Bradyrhizobium sp. UFLA05-153. Lineage (NCBI taxonomy): Bacteria > Pseudomonadati > Pseudomonadota > Alphaproteobacteria > Hyphomicrobiales > Nitrobacteraceae > Bradyrhizobium > Bradyrhizobium sp. UFLA05-153. The sequence continues at coordinate 155,884 of NZ_JBBIAM010000003.1, read as the reverse complement.
TTTCGGATTTCGCTCGCGCGCCCGACCCTCGCCAGTTCCCGTTCCGCCCATTAGCCTGCAAGGCTGCATCGATTCGACTGAGGTTTGAAACGCCATGACCGTACGCCTGCATCGCGGCGATCTGCCGGACCTGTCCCGCTACACCGGGTCGGTCGCGATCGACACCGAGACCATGGGCCTGAATCCGCATCGCGACCGGCTCTGCGTCGTGCAGCTCTCGCCGGGCGACGGCAGCGCCGACGTGGTTCAGATCCCCAAGGGGCACACCGACGCGCCGAACCTGAAGGCGCTGCTCGCCAATCCCTCGATCACGAAGATCTTCCATTTCGCGCGGTTCGACATCGCCGTGCTGTATGAGGCCTTCGGTGTGATGACGACGCCGCTCTACTGCACCAAGATCGCCTCGCGCCTGACCCGCACCTACACCGATCGCCACGGCCTCAAGGACCTCGTCCGCGAGGTGCTCAATGTCGATCTCTCCAAGCAGCAGCAATCGAGCGATTGGGGCGCAGACAGCCTCAGCGAGCCGCAGCTCGCCTACGCCGCCTCCGACGTGCTGCACCTGCACAGCTTGCGCGAACGGCTGGATGCCATGCTGGTGCGGGAGGGCCGCACCGCGCTGGCCCAGGCCTGTTTCGACTTCCTGCCGACGCGGGCGAAGCTCGATTTGCAGGGCTGGGAGGCCGAGGACATTTTTGCGCACTCCTAAGGAGATCCTGCCGGCCGGGAGGGTGCCTCGGGGCGCCCCGGCCGCCCCGTTTCGGACACAGTCGTAACGGCCTGTCGCGGGCTGCATATTCCGGCGGCGCCGGGTACAATCGGGCGTCAACGGGCGCCCCGGAGCAGCAGTGAGTTCGGTCCAGACCCCAGCCTATGATGCCTTGGAGGCGCGCTTCGCGGCAGCGGCGCGCCACAGCCGGCTGGTCCACATTCTGCGCATCGCCGTGCCGGTGACCGTCGTCATGGCGATGGCCATGATCATCTTCGTCTCGGCCTTCAACAAGTTCCGGACCACCAAGGAAGTGGCTTTCGATCCCGGAAACCTGGTGGTCTCCGGCACCAAGATCACGATGGAAACGCCGCACCTGTCGGGCTACACGCCCGACCAGCGGCCCTATGAGCTCTGGGCCAAGACCGCGACCCAGGACATCAGGGATGCCGATCATGTCGATTTGCACAAGCTCAGGGCCAAGCTCCTGATGCAGGATCAATCGACCGTGTTCCTCGATGCCCTCAACGGAACCTTCGACAACAAGCAGCAGCAGCTCGATCTGCGCAAGGATATCTTCCTGCGGACGTCGTCGGGCTATGAGGCCCGTCTCAGCCAGGCCTTCGTCGACATGGCCAACAACACGGTCACCTCGGATGAGCATGTCGACGTCAAGCTGACCAACGGCACCCTGACCTCCGACCGCCTGAAGATCATGGAGGGCGGCGAGGTGATCCGCTTCGAAGGCCACGTCGTGATGTATCTGGACAAGCTAGGCAATGACGAGCCGGCGGCCGCGCCACCAGCACCTGCCGAGCCCGCGCGACCACCCGCGAAAACGCGCTCGCTCCAAAACAAGTCTGCGACCTCGAGATGATCTCCATGACGAAGCACCTTTTGCGCAACGGTTTTTCGAAGAGCGTTGCGTTCAGCGCCGGCGCGCTCACGCTTGGTGCGGCACTTGTCGCAGCAGTGCATGCGCAGAGCACCATGCAGGGCGTGCCCAACGCCATGCAGGGGTTTTCGCAGAACCGCGATCAGCCGATCCAGATCGAGGCCGCCTCGCTCGAAATGCGCGACAAGAAGAAGGAAGCGACCTTCGCCGGCAACGTGAAGGTCGTGCAGGGCGACACCACCATGACGTCGAAGACGCTGGTCGTGTTCTACGAATCCGGCGGCGACAAGCCCGCGGCACCGCAGCCGGCGGCGAAAAACGCCAAGGCGGCGGCACCGATGCAATCGGCAACGCCAGGACCGAACGGCAGCTCCTCGATCAAGCGGCTGGAAGCGCGCGGCAATGTCGTGGTGACCCAGAAGGACCAGGTGGTGACCGGCGAGACCGCGGTGTTCGACACCAAGACCAATCTCATTACCATGCTCGGCGGCGTGGTCCTGACCCAGTGCAAGAACGTGCTGCGCGGCGACCGCCTGATGGTCGACATGACCACCGGGGTGTCGCGTGTGGAATCCGACAGCGGCAAGGTGCAGGCCCTGCTCCCGCAGGGCGGCGGCGGCGATTGCGGCTCCTCCAAGCCCGGCGCCGGCCCGCCTTTGGCGCTGCCCGGCGCAAGCAAACAGAAGTAAATTCAACAACTTGTGTACGGCGCTGTCGGAGCGAGGTTGAAGCCCGCCCGACAAGACTGTATCTACCCCAGCGGACTCGGCAGCGGGATCCGCCGATAAGGGATCGAGGGTGTTTCTCTGGGCAGGAGGCATCCTTTCACTCATGCTGTGCCGGCGAATCGCGCCGGGGCGGCAAATCGCGGGATCACCGTGAAAGGCTTGAGACAGCGGGGATGGTCGATTTATTCAGCATGTTCCGTCGGCGCCCCGCCAAACGTGGCCGGCCAGGATTTGCGCGCCTGCGCGACGACATCACCGCGCTCGGTGACAGCGTCGGCAGCCTTCTGACCAGCCCGGTGCGGGACGCGCCGCCGATCGCGCGCGAGCAGCCGATACCGGCGCAGGAACCGCCGCGGCCTCGTCCCCAACCCGCCGCCAGGCCGGCCCAGACCGCCACCAAGACCAACGGTTCGGGCGGTCCGCAGCTCTTGCGCCGGCCCGGCTTGCTGGCTGTGCACAGTGTGGAAAAGAGCTTTGGCAGCCGCCAGGTGGTGCGCGGCGTCAGCATCTATGTGCGCCGCGGCGAGGCCGTCGGTCTGCTCGGGCCGAACGGCGCCGGCAAGACCACCGTGTTCTACATGATCACCGGGCTGATCAAGGCCGATCGCGGCGCGATCGAACTCGACGGCCATGACGTGACGAAGCTGCCGATGTATCAGCGCGCGCGGCTTGGCATCGGCTATTTGCCGCAGGAGGCCTCGATCTTCCGCGGCCTCACTGTCGAGCAGAACATCCGCGCCGTGCTCGAAGTAGTGGAACCCTCGCGCAAGAAGCGCGAGCAGCAGCTCGACTCGCTGCTCGACGAGTTCAACATCACGCGCTTGCGAAAATCGCCGTCGATCGCGCTGTCCGGCGGCGAGCGCCGCCGCGTCGAGATCGCGCGTGCGCTCGCGACCCGCCCCAACTACATGCTGCTCGACGAGCCCTTCGCCGGCATCGATCCGATCGCGGTCGGCGACATCCAGGACCTGGTGCGCCACCTTACCAACCGCGGCATCGGCGTCTTGATCACCGACCATAACGTGCGCGAGACGCTCGGCCTCACCGATCGCGCCTATATCGTCTATGCCGGTGAAATCTTGACCGAGGGTAGTCCGGATGAGATCGTCAACGACCCGGACGTTCGCCGCCTTTACCTTGGCGAGGAGTTCCGCCTCTAGCCCGTTTTTTGCTTTCGTCAAGACGTGTACATCGGGCTCAGACTAGGATAAGCAAAAATCGGACCAAATTTTTGGGAACGGTTCTTGCTTCATGGCGCTGACGCAGAGATTAGAGTTCCGGCAGTCGCAGTCGCTGGTGATGACGCCGCAGTTGATGCAGGCGATCAAGCTGCTACAACTGTCCAATCTCGATCTCACGACCTTCGTGGAGGAGGAACTCGAGCGCAATCCGCTGCTCGAGCGGGCGAGCGACGAGCAGCCCCCAGGCGATGCCCCGACGGAAACGGCCCAATTCAGCGATAGCGACGATTCCGGCGGCAGCCATGGCGACGAGCCGGGCGGCGGTTCAGGCGAAGCCTTCGAGCCGGGTCAGGAAGAGTGGATGAGCAAGGATCTCGGCACCCGCGCCGAGATCGAGCAGACGCTGGATACCGGGCTGGACAACGTCTTCTCGGAAGAGCCGGCGGAAGCCGCGGCGCGCAATGCGCAGGATGCGGCGCCGAGCGTCTATACCGAATGGGGCGGCGGCGCCTCCGGTGACGAGGACTACAATCTCGAAGCTTTTGTCGCGGCAGAGACGACGCTGTCCGACCACCTCGCCGAGCAGCTCTCGGTCGCGTTCACCGCGCCGGCGCAGCGCATGATCGGGCAGTATCTCATCGACCTCGTCGATGAGGCCGGCTATCTGCCGCCGGATCTCGGCCAGGCCGCCGAGCGGCTTGGTGCATCGCAGCAGGATGTCGCGGACGTTCTTGCGGTGCTGCAAAAATTCGATCCGCCCGGCGTCTGCGCGCGCAATTTGAGCGAATGCCTAGCGATCCAGCTTCGGGAGCTCGATCGTTACGACCCGGCGATGCAGGCGCTGGTCGAGAATCTCGATCTCCTGGCCAAGCGCGACATCGCTTCCTTGCGCAAGGTCTGCGGCGTCGACGACGAGGATATCGCCGACATGATCGGTGAGATCCGCCGCCTCGATCCCAAGCCCGGCATGAAGTTCGGCTCCTCGCGCCTCCAGACCATGGTGCCGGACGTCTATGTCCGTCCGGGTCCCGACGGCGGCTGGCATGTCGAACTCAACAGCGACACTCTGCCGCGCGTGCTCGTGAACCAGACCTATTACTCCAAGCTGTCGAAGAAAATCGGCAAGGATGGCGACAAGTCCTATTTCACCGATGCCTTGCAGAACGCGACTTGGCTGGTGCGCGCGCTCGATCAGCGCGCCCGCACCATCCTGAAGGTCGCAACCGAGATCGTGCGCCAGCAGGACGGCTTCTTCACCCATGGTGTCGCGCACTTGAGGCCGCTCAACCTGAAAGCGGTTGCTGACGCCATCCAGATGCATGAATCCACGGTGTCGCGCGTCACCGCCAACAAATACATGGCGACAAATCGCGGCACCTTTGAACTGAAGTATTTCTTCACAGCGTCGATCGCGTCGGCCGATGGCGGCGAGGCGCATTCCGCCGAAGCCGTCCGCCACCACATCAAGCAGCTGATCGATTCGGAGGAGCCGTCCGCAATCCTGTCGGACGACACGATCGTGGAACGGTTGCGTGCGTCCGGCATTGATATCGCCCGGCGCACGGTTGCGAAGTACCGCGAAGCCATGCGCATTCCCTCTTCGGTACAACGCCGTCGCGACAAGCAGAGCGCTCTTGGGAACGTCCTCTCTACCGCACTGTCCGATCGCTCCCGCAACACCGAGCCGGCCTGATTGCGCGCGCCTCAAATCGCGCTACTCTCAATCTCCCTTGAGATCGGCCCAGGCTCGAGCATGATCCGGCAAAGTGCGAAGCGGTTTTCCGAAAAGAGCATGCTCAAACAACAACCTAACGCGCGATGTCATCGCGCTTTGGCACCAACCAGGCGAGGCATCATATGACTCTCCGGATTTCGGGCAAAAGCATCAGCGTCGGCGAAGCCCTCCGCGGCCGCGTCGCCGAGCGCACGGACGAGGTCTTGCGCAAATATTTTGACGGCAATTATTCCGGCCACATTACGCTGAGCAAGGACGGGTTCGGCTTCCGCACCGATTGCGCGCTGCACCTCGATTCGGGGATCACGCTGGAAGCCGATTCGAACGCGTCGGATGCCTATGCCAGCGCCGACCAGGCGCTGCTGATGATCGAGAAGCGGCTCAAGCGCTACAAGAGCAGGCTGAAGGACCGGTCGGCCCGCAAGACAGCCGCGGCCTCCGCGGCACTGGCCGCGCTGGACGCCACGGCTTACGTCCTGGAAGCCCCGGGCGAGGGCGAGGACGAAGTCACCGGCTACAGCCCCGTCATCATCGCGGAATCGACCACCTCCTTGAGGCAGCTCTCGGTCAGCGAGGCGGTCATGGAACTCGACCTCAGCGGCGCCCATTGCCTGGTATTTCAGCATGGCTCGAGCGGCCGGGTGAACATCATTTACCGCCGGGCGGATGGCAATGTCGGCTGGATCGACCCTCCTGGGTCCAATTCCGGGAGTTAGCCCAGCCTGCCATCGAGGGTTCTGGGACCTTCCCCGTATGACTCCTGTGTTTAAGGATGAGCACGGTAAAAGGCGCTTGCGGGAGTTGGCACCGGGATTGCGTTGGAGTAGAAGCGCCCCACATCAGGATCGGGGCTAAGTCCGCCTCCTGCTTCACCTTATTGACGCCGGCCAAATCTGGTCTACCAACTTGGCCAATTCGGAACCTGACGGCTTAATTCACCTCGGAAAGCTCCATGCCGATTACCGATCTGGTCGCACCCGAGGCGATTCTCCCGGCATTGAAAGTCAACAGCAAGAAGCAGGCCTTGCAGGAACTCGCTGCCAAGGCCGCCGAGCTCACGGGGCAGAACGAACGCTCTGTCTTCGAGGTGCTGTTGCAGCGGGAAAAGCTCGGCACCACCGCGGTCGGTTATGGCGTCGCGATTCCCCACGGCAAGCTGCCCAAGCTGGAAAAGATTTTTGGCCTGTTCGCGCGGCTCGATCGCCCGATCGATTTCGAGGCGATGGACGGCCAGCCGGTCGATCTCGTCTTCCTGCTGCTCGCACCTGAAGGCGCGGGCGCCGATCATCTGAAGGCGCTGGCGCGTATCGCCCGCCTGTTGCGTGACCAGGACATCGCCAAGAAGCTGCGCGCCTCGCGCGATGCGCAGGCGATCTACTCCGTGCTCGCGCTGCCGCCGGCAAGCGCGGCGTAATTCGGCAAGCCGATCGGGCTGCTGATCCGCCCGGTGTTCTCACCTTGAGAGGTGGCGTCTCCACAAGCGCCGTCATTGCGAGGAGCGAAGCGACGAAGCAATCCAGATTGCCTCCGCGGAAGCAGCCTGGATTGCTTCGCTACGCTCGCAATGACGAGGAGACTGCAAGCGATCTGCAGCTCAAAGCAAAACGGGCATGCCTTCGTGTGAAGGCATGCCCGCTTGAAATTCTATCGATGCGAAGCGCGCGGCTCAGTGCACGCTCACCGCCTGCAACTCGTTGCTCCAGGCATTGGCGATCGCGGCTTCGCGGCTGTCGGTCAGCATGATCGGCGTGCCGTCGGCGGCGTGGAGCGCGAAGAGCTTGAGGCCTGGCGCAATCTTGGGCGCCTCGGGAAACAGGTCGGGTACGTCCTCCGAGCGGATCTGCTTCACGTAGGCGATGTGGCCCTCGCCGAGGGTTGCCAGCGTCTCCGGTGAGACGTTGTTGGCTTCGTATTCGAACGCAACATGACCGTTACTCATGGTCTCGACTCCTCTCTCGAAACTAAGCGGTCGAGTCCGCTACTCGTTCCATTATTCGTGCTCATTGATAGCGATTGTCTTAACGATCCTTTCCGGTTCCGGCCGGGCAAGATCGATCGACAACAGCCCGTTCTTCAGATCCGCACCCAGCACCAGCATCCCCTCCGCCAGCACGAAGGTGCGCTGGAAGTGGCGCGCGGCGATGCCGCGATGGATGTATTGCCGGGTCTTGTCGTCCTGCTGACGCCCGCGGATCACGAGCTGGTTTTCCTCAATGGTTACATCGAGTTGGTCGCGGGTGAATCCGGCGACCGCCAGCGTGATGCGCAAGCGCTCGGGCTGGCCGTCCGACCGGTCGCACCTCTCGATATTGTACGGAGGATAACCGTCGGCGCCTTTGACGACCCGATCGAGCACGCGCTCGATCTCGTCGAAGCCCAGAAGGAACGGACTGGATAACGTGGGAACACGAGACATAGTTTACAAAGTCCTCGCGGAAAGCGACTTTGACGTTTCAGGGCCCTGAATGGCACCCCTTGTGACCCAATATGGGCACATCCCCGTGCAGGTTCAAGCACCTAGCGGGGGGCTGTGGATTCGTCTTTCCGGGACGGCGCGAAGCGCCGAACCCGGAATCTACAGTTTGTGGCGCGAGGTTCCCCATTGCGCAATTGCGCAATGGGGATCTCGCTGACGCGAGCCCTGGAATGACCAAGTCTCACGCCGGCTACTTTGCATGGGGTTGTTTTCGATATTTTTAATGCCCCGTGACGGAAAGCCTCAGGCCTCGATCCGCTTGCGGCCGTCGGCGCTGAACAGATGCAGCTTCTCGCGCACCGCGGCGACGCGGATCTTCTGACCGATCGCGGGTGCCTCGGCTCCGGGGATCCGGACGATGACCTCGCCGGGCGGCAGCTCGCCGGGCGTCGCGGAGACCTGCTTCTCGTCCTGCCGGCGTGAGCCGTAGACGAAGGTTTCGGCGCCGACCCGTTCGATGGCTTCCACGGTGAGGGCAAGCGCGACGCCGCCGGCCGGCGTCTGGTCGGTGATGACGAAGTCCTCCGGGCGGATGCCGAGGATGCCGGCCTCCGCCGCGCGGCCATTGCTGCCGAGCTGCGTCTTGACCTCGTCCGGCCGCGTCGACATCAGATTCATCGGCGGCGCGCCGATGAAGGAGGCGACGAAGGTGGTGGCCGGCTTCTCGTAGATCGCGAGCGGATTGCCGATCTGCTCGACCTGGCCGCCATTCATCACGACGAGGATGTCGGCCAGCGTCATCGCCTCGAGCTGGTCGTGGGTGACGTAGATCGACGTGGTGTTCAGCCGGCGCTGCAACTTGCGGATCTCGACCCGCATCGCGATGCGCAGCTTGGCATCGAGATTGGACAGGGGCTCGTCGAACAGGAACACCTTTGGCTGGCGCACGATGGCGCGGCCCATGGCGACGCGCTGGCGCTGGCCGCCGGAGAGCTGGCGCGGCTTGCGCTCGAGCATCGGTGCGAGCTCGAGCACGCGCGCGGCTTCCTCAACGCGGGTCTTGATCTCGGCTTCCGCCATGCCGCGATTGCGCAAGCCGTAGGCCATGTTGTTGTAGACGCTCATATGCGGATAGAGCGCGTAGTTCTGGAACACCATCGCGATGTCGCGTTCGGCGGGCTCGACCTGGTTGACGACGCGGCCGCCGATGTCGATCTCGCCGCCGGAGATGGTCTCGAGCCCCGCGACCATGCGGAGCAGCGTCGACTTGCCGCAGCCGGAGGGACCGACCAGCACGCAGAACTGACCGTCGCCGACATCGACGTCGACGCCCTTGATGGCCTCGAAGCCGCCCGGATAGGTCTTGCGGACATTGCGCAGGGTGACGTTGGCCATAGTCTCTACTTCTCCGTCTCGACCAGTCCGCGCACGAACAGTTTCTGCATCGCGACGACGACGAACACCGGCGGCAGCATCGCGAGCACGGCGGTCGCCATCACGATCGGCCATTCGGTCAGCGCGTCGTTCGTGGTCATCATCTTGCGGATGCCGACCTGGATGGTCTGCATGTCGTCGCGGGTCGTGATCAACAGCGGCCAGAGATACTGATTCCAGCCGAGGATGAAGAGGATCACGAACAGCGCCGCCATGTTGGTGCGCGACAGCGGCAGCAGCGTATCCCAGAAGAAGCGCAGAGGTCCCGCGCCGTCGATCCGCGAGGCTTCCAATAGCTCGTCCGGCACCGTCATGAAGAATTGGCGGAAGAGGAGCGTCGCGGTGGCCGACGCGATCAGCGGCAGCGACAGGCCGGCAAAGCTGTCGAGCATGTGCAGGTCGGCGACGATCTTGTAGGTCGGATAGATGCGCACCTCGACCGGCAGCATCAAGGTGATGAAGACGATCCAGAAGATCGCCATCCGGAACGGAAAGCGGAAATAGACGATCGCATAGGCCGAGATGATCGAGATCGCGATCTTGCCGACCGCGATCAGCATCGCCATGATCAGCGAGTTGAGCATCATGTTGCCGACGGGCTCGCGGGTCGTTCCGCTCGTGCCGACGAAGATGGTCTGGTAGTAGACCTCGAGGAAGTGCCCGCCCGGCAGCAGCGACATCTGTCCGTTGGCGATCAGCGCGTTGTCCTGGGTGGAGGCGACGATCGCGATGTAGACGGGGAAGGCGACGATCGCGATCCCGATCCACAGGATGATATGGGCGACGTAGCGGCGGATGCCCTCTTGCTCGACCATCAGTAGGTCACCTTGCGTTCGACGAAGCGGAACTGGATTGCCGTCAGCACGATGACGAGCACCATCAGGATCACCGACTGTGCCGCGGAGCTGCCGAGATTTCCGCCCAGGAGCCCCTCGGTATAGACCTTGTAGACCAGCGTTACCGTCGATGTTCCAGGACCGCCACGTGTCATCGTATCGATGATGCCGAAGGTGTCGAAGAAAGCGTAGACGATGTTGATGACCAGGAGGAAGAAGATGGTCGGCGACAGCAGCGGGAAGGTCACGGTCCAGAACCGCCGCATCGGGCGGGCGCCGTCGATCGCGGCCGCTTCCATCACGCTCCTCGGGATGGCCTGGAGGCCGGCGAGGAAGAACAGGAAATTGTAGGAGACCTGCTTCCAGGCGGCGGCGAGGATGACCAGCGTTGCCGCCTGATTGCCATTGAGCAGCGGATTCCAGTCGACACCCATGTCGCGCAAATAGCGCGAGAGCACACCGAGCGAGGGGTGCAGCATGAAGATCCAGAGCACGCCGACGACGGGCGGAGCGACCGCATAGGGCCAGATCAGCAGCGTGCGATAGAGCGTGCCGCCGCGCATCGGCCTGTCCGCCATCACGGCGAGCAGCAGCGCCAGGGACAGCGACGAGACGGCGATCGCGAACGAGAAGAAGAAGGTCCGGACGATCGCCTCGAAATAAGCGGGCTCCCCAAACAATTCCACGTAGTTGTCGAACCAGACGAAGCTGGTCGAGAGTCCGAAGGCGTCCTGGAGCAGGAAGGACTGGATGACGGCCTGCAGGGCAGGCCAGTAGAAAAAGATCAGGACGATCGCGAGCTGCGGTGCAACCAGCGCGAACGGCAATAGCCTTGATTGGAAAATGGCTTGCTTTTGCATGATGTGAGGTGAGCGGCAGGCCGCGAGATCGGCCTGCCGCTCATCGCCTTATTTCACGGCGGTCTTTTCGAACTGCCGGAGCATCGTGTTGCCGCGTTCGACGGCGGTATCGAGCGCCTGCTTGGCGGTCTTCTTGCCGGCGAGCGCCTGCTCGATCTCTTCCGACCAGACGTCGCGGAGCTGGACCATGTTGCCGAGCCGCAGGCCGCGCGAATTCTCGGTCGGCTCCTTGTTGGTCAGCTCGATCAGCGGCGTTTCGAGATACGGCTGATCCTTGTAGAAGCCCTCTGCCTTCGCCTTCTCATAGGCCGCCTTGGTGATCGGCAGATAGCCGGACGCCTTGTGGATGTAGACCTGACGATCGGTATCGGAGAGGAAGGTCAGGAATTTCGCGACGCCCTTGTACTCGTCGGCCGATTTGCCGCCCATGATCCACAGCGATGCGCCGCCGATGATCGAGTTCTGCGGCGCGCCCTTGACGTCGGGATAGTAAGGCATCGGCACCGCGGTGAAGTTGAACTTGGCCTGTGCCTTGACGTTGCCGAAGAAGGCCGAAGAGGTCAGGTAGATCGGGCATTCGCCGGAGGTGAAGCGGCCTTCGCCGGTGTTGGTGCGGCCAGCATAGTCGTAGGTCTTGTCCTTCTGCAGCTCGACCAGGTTTTCGAGATGCTTGACCTGGAGCGGACCGTTGAACTCGAGAACCGTGTCGAAGCCATCGAGACCATTGGCCTTGGACGAGAGCGGCACGTTGTGCCAGGCGGAGAGCTGCTCGAGATTGACCCAGGTCACCCACGAGCCGGAGAAGCCGCAGGTGGAATAGCCGGCGGCCTTCAGCTTCTTGGCGTCCTCGAAGACTTCAGGCCAGGTCTTCGGCGGCTCTGCGATGTTGGCCTTCTTGAGCGCGTCGAGATTGATCCACATGACCGTGGACGACGAATTGAAGGGGAAGGACAGCATCTCGCCCTTCGAGGTCGAATAGTAGCCGGTGATCGCGGGCAGGTAGGCCTTGGGGTCGAACTTCTCGCCGGTCTCGGCCATCAGCTTGTAGACCGGTTTGACGGCGCCGGTCGCGGCCATCATGGTCGCGGTGCCGACTTCGAACACCTGCATGATGTGCGGCGCGTTGCCGGCGCGGAACGCCGCAATGCCGGCGTTCATCGTGTCGGCGTAGTTGCCCTTGTAGGTCGGAATCACCTTGTAGTCGCTCTGCGACGCATTGAAGTCGTTGGCGAGCTTGACGATGACGTCGTTGTTCGCGCCGGTCATCGCGTGCCACCACTGGATTTCCGTCGCGGCCTGCGCCGTCGAGGCGGCAAGGCCGAACGTGGCGGCAATGGCGGCAGCCGCAGCGAATTGTCGAAGAGCCATTAAGAAAACCTCCCTTGGGCCGTCATCAAAGTGCGCATGCGCTAGCAGCGCCATATGACGTTCACGTGACTGTGTAAGCGGCCGAAACGAAAGCGGCAAGCGCCGGAAAAGGGAAGCCGTCAAATAGGCGAAGACGTCCGCGTACGGGGAGCCCGTTCGCGGCGCGCAGTCGTGGGGCGCGCCGCAGTGCGGCATTGGATGACGTGAAGTTAATGATCAGGCCGCGGGTTCGAAAACCTCTCCCGCTTGCGGGAGAGGCCGAGGCCGCCTTCGGCGGCCGTTCTTCTAACAGACGCCGAAGCAAAGCCTCGGCTATGGCGTAGCGCCGGGTGAGGGTTCTATCCTCATGGGGATTGTCCCGTTGCGGAGACACCCTCTCCCCAACCTCTCCCGCAAGCCGGAGAGGGGGCGCAGTGCCTTTGCGGCGACGCTGAAGGCTATTCCATGAAACCCTAGCGCTTGCGCTCGGGGCCGCAGACCGTGCCCATCTCGACCATCGCCTCGATCTCGGCGCTGGAATATCCGAACTCGCCGAGCACTTCTGTGGCGTGCTGGCTGAATTTCGGCGGCACGCGGCGCAGGCTAGGCTTGCTGCGATCGAGCCGGATCGGCGAGGCGACGCCCTTGTACCAGTCCTTCTCGATGATATCGCCGCGGTAGATCGTGTGCGGATTGTTCAACGCCTGGTCGATCTTCTGCACGGGACCTGCGGGCAGTCCGGCGGCGAGCAGGCGATCGCACAGCGGCTCGGCCTCATGCTGGCTGAACACCGCGGCAAGCTCGGCGCGCAGCGCCTCGCGATTGGCGATGCGGTCCTTGTTGCGCGCAAAGCGCGGATCGGTGCCGAGCTCGGGCTTGCCGATCTCCTTGGCCAGCTTGCGGAAGGTGCCGTCATTGCCGACGCCGATGAAGATGTCGTCCGTGCGGGTCGGGAAGATCGCGTAGGGCACGAGATTGGGATGCTCGTTGCCGGTCAGGCCAGGGGGCTTGCCATGCATGAAGTAGTTCGCGGTGTGCGGATGCATGATCGCAAGGCCGGTCTCGTAGAGCGTGGTCTCGAGGAATTGCCCAAGCCCTGAGCGCTGCCGCTCCGAAAGCGCCATCAAAATGCCGATCGCCGCATAAAGTCCGGTGGTGATGTCGACCAGCGGCACGCCGATCCGCATCGGCCCGCTCTCTCGCGAGCCCGTCGCCGCGATCATGCCGGTCATGGCCTGGATGATGGCGTCGTAGCCGGGATTGCCGCCGCGCGGGCCGTCGGCGCCGAAGCCGCAGATCCGGCAATGCACGAGGCGCGGGAATTTTTCGCGCAGCACCTCGTTGCCGATGCCCCATTTCTCCAGCGTGCCGGGCTTGAAATTCTCGATCAGGACGTCGGCCGTCTCCAGCATCTTGAGCAGCACGACGCGGCCGCCTTCGGAGGCGAGGTCGAGGCCGATCGAGCGCTTGTTGCGGTTGATGCCGACGAAGTAGGCCGCGTCCTCCTCATGGAAGGGAGGTCCCCACTCGCGCACCTCATCGCCTGCGGGCGGCTCGACCTTGATCACGTCGGCGCCGTGGTCGGCGAGAATTTGCGTGCAATAGGGGCCGCCGAGCACGCGCGTGAGATCGATGACGCGCAGTCCCCTCATTGCGCCGGATGCGGCTTCGGAAGTCATGACGGCAACCTTCGCTTAAGGGAGGATCATGTTCGATCACTGGCCTAGCGAGGTTCGCGAGAGCCGGCAATGGCTCCCGGGGTGGGGCCGCATGCGCCGCCGCGGCCAATCCCGCGGCGTGGCATATCAAGGCGGCGAGTGGCTGGCGCGAGGGGGATCTCGGGCCAGCCAGCCCGCCTCTGGTTTTAGGCAACCTTCAGGCGGACGTCGACGTTGCCACGGGTCGCGTTGGAGTACGGGCAAACCTGATGGGCCTTCTCGACCAGCGCCTCGGCCTCCGCGCGGGGAACGCCGGGCAGCGAAACCAGCAGTTCGACCTCGAGGCCGAAGCCGCCTTCCGAACGCGGGCCGATGCCGACCGTCGAGGTCACCGCGGTGTCGGCGGGAACCTTCGGCCCGCCCTGGGAGGCCACGAACTTCATCGCGCCGATGAAGCAGGCGGCATAGCCGGCCGCAAACAGCTGCTCGGGATTGTTGCCCGCCCCGCCTCCGCCGCCGAGCTCCTTCGGGGTGGTGAGCTTCACGTCCAGCGCGCCGTCGAGGGTCGCAGCGTGGCCGTCGCGGCCGCCGGTGGCCTTGGCGCTGGTCTTGTAGAGGACATTCACGGACATCTTGGGTCTCCCTGGTTTCCGGTTGGGGTGCCGCATATATTGCAGACAATTAGATTGTGTGCAATATAAATTTTGCGCGGCCTCACATTTAATTGTTCGCAATTGAATGTGCTCCGCCCCAGAATGTCGAAGCGAATCTCGTGAGGTTTTTCCCATGGCTCGGAAACAACTGGCCGCTGACCAGCCGCTGCGGCTCGATAACCAGATCTGCTTTGCGGTCTATTCCGCCGCGCACGCCTTCAACCGTGTCTACAAGCCGCTGCTGGACCGGCTCGGCCTGACCTATCCGCAATATCTGGTGATGCTGGTGCTGTGGGAGCGCGACGGCGTGCCGCTGAAGGACATCGGCGAGCGGCTGTTTCTGGACTCCGGCACGCTCACGCCGCTGCTCAAGCGCCTCGAAGCCGCGCAGCTCGTCAAGCGCACCCGCTCGACCGAGGACGAGCGCCAGGTGCTGATCGCGCTGACGCCGCAGGGACAGGCATTGAAGGACAAGGCGCGCAGCGTGCCGCAGTCGATCCTGGCCGCATCCGACTGCACGGTGCCCGAACTGGTCGCGATGAAAAACGAGATCGTCGCGCTGCGCGACCGGTTGAATGCGGTGATTGGGGAGTAGGGGGCTTAGCAGAGCCGCTTTTTCGAAAAGGCGCGGCCTGAGTGCGACTTCAGATATTTTTCGAACGCCAATGCTTTCAGTTTGTCAGGGAAAGCGCAGTACCAGACCAGCTTCCACGGCTTGAATTTCGCGGTGTGAGCGGATTTGCCGGTGTTGTGCTCCGGAACCCGTCGCTTCAAGTCTTCCGTAGCGCCGATATATTCCTGGTCGGGGAACTCGATGCTGCGGATAATGTAGACGACCACATTGATGGCTCACGTCGGGGCAGTCGTCTGAGGGGGCGGGGATAGAGCGTCGGGCAGTCCGTCTTCGCCCTTTGGGCTTCGCCGGACACCACGCTTCACCCTTCGGGCTCTGCGCGGCTGCGCCACGCGTAGCCGGGTGAAAGGCCAAACAGCTTAGCAGGCGGGAGAAGAGAATTGAACCAGTCCGTCTTCGCCCTTTGGGCTTCGCCGGACACCACGCTTCACCCTTCGGGCTCTGCGCGGCTGCGCCACGCGTAGC
>NZ_JBBIAM010000003.1:0-140235 GCF_054185185.1 Bradyrhizobium sp. UFLA05-153 | reverse complement strand
GCCCGAAGGGCGAAGCGTGGTGGAGCCAGGCGGGATCGAACCGCCGACCTCTTGCATGCCATGCAAGCGCTCTCCCAGCTGAGCTATGGCCCCTTAACCATCCGACGCGCCTTGGGCAGCGCGTCGGGAAAGACCCAGAACCACAGTTCTGGAATTATCTCAAGTCTCTTCATCGCCTCCGACATCACCAATGATGTCGGTTACGTCCTCATCGCCCTCTTCGTCGTCGGCGATAAAGGTCGAATCATCGTCATCGTCGTCCTCGAGGGTCTCGTCGACCTCGATGTCGTCCTCGGATTCGGGCACGGCCGCCTTGACCTTGCCGGTGTTCTCCTCGGCATCGGCTTCCTCGAGGGATACCATTTCCTCGGTCTCGGCCGGTTCCGGCGTGGTGTCCTGGGCCATGCTGCGCGCTTCGGCGCTGCGGGTCGGGCGCGCTGGCGCTACCGGAGCAATCGGCACCACCTCGCCAGTATAGGGCGAGATCACCGGATTCTTGTTGAGGTCGTAGAACTTCTTGCCCGTGGTCGGGCAAATGCGTTTGGTTCCGAGTTCGGACTTGGCCACGGCAGGAATCCTGGGAATGTCTGAAAAGCGGTGCTTCACTTGGCTAGTTGGCGGCCCGCTGTCAATAGCGCATTGCGGAAGAAAGACATGCCCGTGACGGCGGGCTGACCATGTGGTACCTGCGCCCGCGAGCCCAAGGAGCATTCAAGGTCTACCTGCGGGCATTCAAGGACACAATCTTGACCCATTCCGACCAACCGAGGCCGCTCCAGTCGCGCGCCAGCGGCGCCCTGACCGGGAAAGTACGGGTACCCGGGGATAAGTCGATCTCCCACCGCTCGCTCATCCTGGGCGCGCTGTCGGTCGGCGAGACCCGGATCACCGGCCTCCTGGAGGGCGAGGATGTCCTCAATACCGCCAAGTCCATGCAGGCGCTCGGCGCCGCGGTCGAGCGGACCGGGGATTTTGCCTGGCGCGTGCGCGGGGTCGGGGTGGCCGGCTTTGCCGAGCCCAAAGCGCCCCTGGATTTCGGGAACTCCGGGACCGGTTGCCGGCTGGTGATGGGGGCGGTCGCAGGCTGCCCGATCTCGGCCGTGTTCGATGGCGACGCCTCGCTGCGCAGCCGCCCCATGCGCCGCGTGCTCGATCCCCTGGAGAAAATGGGAGCCAGGGTGATCGCCGGCGGCGAGGGCGGCCGTCTTCCGCTGACGCTCCAGGGCGCACCCGATCCCCTGCCGATCACTTACAAGACCCCCGTGGCCTCCGCCCAGATCAAGTCCGCGGTGTTGCTGGCGGGCCTGGCTGCACCGGGGACGACGACGGTCATCGAGAGCGAGGCGAGCCGCGACCACACCGAGCTGATGCTGAAGCATTTTGGCGCCGATATCACGTCGGTAGCGGAAGGCCAGCATGGCCGCCGCATCACGCTTCAAGGCCAGCCGGAGCTGCACGGCGCTGCTGTCGTAGTGCCCGCCGATCCGTCCTCGGCGGCCTTTCCGGTCGTGGCGGCGCTGATCGCCGAAGGCTCCGACGTCATGCTGTCTGACGTCATGACCAATCCGCTGCGCACCGGGCTCTTCACGACGCTCCGCGAGATGGGCGGCTCGATCGAGGAGAGCGAGGTCCGCGGTGACGCCGGTGAGCCGATGGCGAGCTTGCGCGTACGCGCCTCAAAACTGCACGGCGTCGAGGTGCCGCCGGAGCGCGCGCCGTCGATGATCGACGAATATCTGGTGCTCGCGGTGGCGGCGTCCTTCGCCGAAGGCACGACCATCATGCGGGGCCTGCACGAGCTGCGGGTCAAGGAATCCGATCGGCTGGCGGCGACTGCCGACATGCTGCGCGTCAACGGCGTAAAGGTCGAGATCTCCGGCGATGATCTGATCGTCGAGGGCAGGGGCTACGTGCCCGGCGGCGGTCTCGTCGCCACGCATATGGATCACCGGATCGCGATGTCGGCGCTGGTGATGGGCTGCGCCTCCGACAGGGCCGTGAAGGTCGACGACACCGCCTTCATCGCCACCAGCTTTCCCGATTTCATTCCGATGATGCGTTCGCTGGGGGCCGATTTTTCATGATCATCGCCATCGATGGCCCCGCGGCCTCCGGCAAGGGCACGCTCGGCAAGCGCCTCGCGCATCATTATGGCTATCGTCACCTCGATACCGGCGTGATCTACCGGGCGGTGGCCCATGCGCTGATACAGGCGGGCGCCGACCTGCGCGACGAGGCTGCCGCCGTCGCAGTGGCTTTGGAACTTGATCCCGAAAAATTCGGCAATCCCGTCCTGAAGACCCAGCAGATTGGCGAGGCTGCCTCGGTGGTCTCCGCAATTCCCAGGGTTCGCGAAGTCCTGGTCAATTTCCAGCGGCAATTCGCCGCCGACCCGCCCGGCGCGGTGCTCGACGGCCGCGATATTGGAACCGTGATCTGCCCCGATGCGGACGTGAAGATCTTCGTCGTCGCCGACCCCAAGGTCCGTGCCCGCCGCCGCACCATGGAGGCGCGGTCGCGGGGCGAGGAGGCCGACGAAGCCGCTGTGCTGGCCGACATCATTGCGCGCGACGAACGCGACCAGAACCGGCCCATCGCGCCCTTAAAGCCGGCCGCGGATGCTTACTTGCTAGATAACTCCCAACTGGATATAGAAGGCGGCGTCCGGGCCGCCATCGACATTATCGAGGCCGTCCGAGCGGGCCGCCCGCGGACTTGAGCCGCGGTCGTCATTGGAGGAAGAGCCCGCTCCCGTTCTTGAAGGTCGATATTCCGATCCCCGTTTTGGGACCGGCGACGATTTGAGGCTCCGGAAACAATTCAACGTATCGAACGCGCGGGCTCTCGCCGGCCCGCTCTTGCTGCTTTCAGGGGAAGACCCGATGCAGCGAGCGGTCGCTCGAAGGTTTTGCGGACCTTCCGACACTGCGCGCACGATACGCCCATAAACCCAACGGCCGGCAAGACGTCCGCAACTGGAGAACAAATGGCTTCGACTTCCGCTAGTACCTACAGCCCCTCGCGTGACGATTTCGCCGCGATGCTCGATGAGTCCTTTGCAGGCGGCAATCTGCAGGAAAGCTCCGTCGTCAAGGGCAAGGTTGTTGCAATTGAAAAGGACATGGCCGTCATCGACGTCGGCCTGAAGACCGAGGGCCGCGTCGCGCTGCGCGAATTTTCCGGCCCCGGCCGTGAAAGCGACCTCAAGGTCGGCGACGAGGTGGAAGTGTTCCTCGATCGCATCGAAAACGCCCTCGGCGAGGCCGTGCTGTCGCGCGACAAGGCGCGCCGCGAAGAGAGCTGGGGCAAGCTCGAGAAGGCGTTCCAGAACAACGAAAAGGTCAACGGCGTCATTTTCAACCAGGTCAAGGGCGGCTTCACCGTCGACCTCGACGGCGCCGTGGCGTTCCTGCCGCGCTCGCAGGTGGACATCCGTCCGATTCGCGACGTCGCGCCGCTGATGAACAACTCGCAGCCGTTCCAGATCCTCAAGATGGATCGCCGCCGCGGCAACATCGTCGTCTCCCGCCGCACGGTGCTGGAAGAGACCCGCGCCGAGCAGCGTCAGGAACTCGTGCAGAACCTCGAAGAGGGTCAGGTCATCGACGGCGTGGTCAAGAACATCACCGATTACGGTGCGTTCGTGGATCTCGGCGGCATCGACGGCCTCTTGCACGTCACCGACATCGCGTGGCGCCGCGTCAACCACCCGACGGAAGTGCTCGCGATCGGCCAGACCGTGAAGGTCAAGATCATCAAGATCAACCACGAGACGCACCGCATCTCGCTGGGCATGAAGCAGCTGCTGGATGATCCGTGGCAGGGCATTGAAGCCAAGTACCCGCTGGGTGCCCGCTTCACCGGCCGCGTCACCAACATCACCGACTACGGCGCGTTCGTCGAGCTCGAGCCGGGCATCGAAGGCCTGATCCACGTCTCCGAGATGTCGTGGACCAAGAAGAACATGCACCCCGGCAAGATCGTCTCGACCTCGCAGGAAGTCGAAGTGCAGGTGCTGGAAGTCGATTCCGTCAAGCGCCGCATCTCGCTCGGCCTCAAGCAGACCATGCGCAACCCCTGGGAGGTCTTCGTCGAGAAGCATCCGACCGGTTCGGTGGTCGAGGGCGAGGTCAAGAACAAGACCGAGTTCGGTCTGTTCCTGGGTCTCGAGGGCGACGTCGACGGCATGGTCCACCTCTCCGACCTCGACTGGAAGCTTCCAGGCGAGCAGGTGATCGACAACTACAAGAAGGGCGACGTGGTGAAGGCCGTCGTGCTCGATGTGGACGTCGAGAAGGAGCGCATCTCGCTCGGCATCAAGCAGCTCGAAGGCGACCCATTCGCCGAGCCGGGCGATGTCAAGAAGGGCGCGGTCGTGACCTGCGAAGTGCTCGAAGTGAAGGAAGCCGGTATCGAGGTGAAGATCGCCGGTACCGACTTCACCACCTTCATCAAGCGCTCCGAGCTTGCCCGTGACCGCAACGACCAGCGCGCCGAACGCTTCGCCGTCGGCGAGAAGGTCGATGCCCGCGTCATCCAGTTCGACAAGAAGGCCCGCAAGGTCCAGGTGTCGATCAAGGCGCTCGAAGTCGCCGAGGAGAAGGAAGCCATCGCGCAGTACGGCTCCTCCGATTCGGGGGCGACGCTCGGCGACATCCTCGGCACCGCGCTCAAGAACCGCGGCGAGAACAAGTAAGCCAACCGCTTGTTTCGCAAGCATCAAAGCCCCGGCGTTTCGCCGGGGCTTTTTTGCTGCGCTCCTTCCGGGCTACGCGGCTACCACCCTTGCTTTCTTCAAATTGCGTCGCAATTGATGTATCCAGATAAGCCGATGGTCACGCTGCGCCTGCAAAAGGCGTGAACCCACATTTGGAGATTTTTCGATGTCGCTCGATTCGGACATCATCGTCGATCGCCGCCGGATCCGCCGCAAGCTGACGTTCTGGCGCGTCGCTGCCGCGCTGATCGCGATCGCGGCGATTGCAGGCGTGGCGCTGGTCGCGACGCCGGGCGCGCGCGGCACATTCGCGTCCGCCGGCTCGATCGCGCGCGTCCAGATCGATGGCCTGATCCGCAGCGATTCCGAGCGCACGCAGGCGCTCGAGCGGCTGGAGAATTCGCGCGCGGCCGCCGTCATTGTCCACATCAATTCGCCGGGCGGCACCACCGCGGGCTCCGAGCAGCTCTATGATTCCCTGACGCGGCTGAAGGCGAAAAAGCCGCTCGTCGTGGTGGTCGAGGGGCTTGCCGCTTCCGGCGGCTACATCACCGCGATCGCGGCCGACCACATCATCGCTCAGCAAAGCTCGCTGGTCGGCTCGATCGGCGTCCTGTTCCAGTTTCCGAACGTCACCGATCTCCTGAAGACCATCGGCGTCAAGGTCGAGGAGGTCAAATCCTCGCCACTGAAGGCAGCGCCGAACGGTTTTGAGCCCACCAGCCCCGAAGCGCGCGCTGCGCTCGATGCGCTGGTGAAGGATTCTTACGCTTGGTTCAGGGGACTAGTGAAAGAGCGCCGCGGCATGGATGATTCGCAGCTCGAGAAAGTCGCCGATGGCCGCGTTTTCACCGGTCGGCAGGCGATCGAGCTGAAGCTGATCGACCAGCTCGGCGACGAGAAAACTGCGGTGACATGGCTCGTCGAGCAGAAGGGCGTCAAGAAAGACCTGCCGGTCCGCGACTACAAGCTCCAGCCTCGCTTCGGCGATCTGCCATTCCTCAAAACGGCGGCTACCGTCACGCTCGAAGCCATCGGTTTGAGCTCGCTGGCGCATCAGATCGAGCGCAGCGGCGTCACGCAGGCGGTCGATCGGATCGGTTTGGACGGAATGCTCGCGCTATGGCAGCCGGCCGCGTCAAACTGACCGGGAACCGGGCGAGGTCGAGAGGGTTTTCCCGTTCGGCTTGTATTGTGACAGACCCCCTTTCGGACCTTTGTCACGCACTTTAGCGCGGTCCAAGCTTGATTTAGCGTCTTGACAGATCAAGGTATTTTCACGGAAATGGTCATCCGCACGCTTCCGGGTCCTATCTCTCGATGATCAAATCCGAACTTGTTCAGCGTATCGCCGAGCACAACCCGCACCTTTACCAGCGGGATGTCGAGAACATTGTGAATGCGATCCTCGAGGAGATCGTCGCAGCGCTCGCGCGCGGCGATCGGGTCGAGCTGCGCGGTTTCGGTGCTTTTTCAGTGAAGCATCGTCCCGCGCGCGCAGGGCGCAATCCGCGGACGGGCGCCCATGTGCCCGTCGACCAGAAGAGCGTCCCGTTCTTCAAAACGGGCAAGGAAATGCGCGAGCGGCTGAACCGCGACCATCCGGACCCCGGCGGGCCAGACTAGGGCCGGTGCCCAGGTTTGCCGGGGCGTGGCCGCTTGATGCAGCCACAAGCATGATTCAAGGCGAGCGATCGAGATGCGAAAATTCCTGACCGCGTTGATCGTGATTCCGTTCGGCCTGCTGCTCGTCGACTTCGCCGTCGCCAACCATCATTTGGTCAAGGTCTCCTTCGACCCCTTCAATTCGGCCGATCCGTCGCTGGCGATTGCCCTGCCGCTATTCCTGCTCCTGATTCTGGTGGCTGTCCTCGGGGTGCTGGCCGGCGGCTGCGCCGTCTGGTTTGGCCAGCGGCATTGGCGCCGCGCGGCACGCCGCCACGAGGCCGATGCGCGCTCGGCAAGGGCCGAGCTGGCGGATATTCGGGCTTCCATGGCCCCTGCAAGGCCCGATCCGCAGCGGCTGCCGGTCCGCGCCGGAAGCGGCCTTTACGGCCCCGTCGGGCGAGACAAGCAGCGCGCGACGTTGTAGAAGCGGCCGCATCGAAAACCCCGTTTTTCCGGCCGCGCAGTGCACGGCCTCCACACGCTTTGAGACCATGTCCCTGCTCGTCAAGATCTGCGGCCTGTCCACGCGCGAGACGCTTCAAACGGCGCTCGATGCCGGCGCCGACATGGTGGGGTTCGTGTTCTTTCCGCCCTCGCCCCGGCATCTGTCGCTGGAAACCGGGCGCGATCTTGGCCGCCAGGTCAAGAAACGTGCGCTGAAGGTCGCGCTCACTGTGGATGCCGACGACGCGACGCTCGACAACATCATGGACGCGCTCTCGCCGGACATCCTCCAGCTCCACGGCAAGGAGAGCATCGCCCGGCTGCGTGACATCAAGCAGAAGTTCGGCCGGCCGGTGATGAAGGCGCTGCCGGTCGAGACGTCGGCCGATCTCGCGGTGCTGCCCGGCTACGCGGCGATTGCCGACCGCATCCTGTTCGATGCCCGCCCGCCGAAGGACGCAACGCGTCCCGGCGGGCTGGGGGCGACCTTCGACTGGCACCTTCTCGAAAATCTCGATCTGACGTTGCCCTATATGGTCTCGGGCGGGTTGCACGCCCAGAACGTCGCAGAAGCCCTTCGCCTCACCGGCGCCGGTGGCGTCGACGTCTCCTCCGGGGTCGAGAGCGCCCCCGGCGTGAAGGACCCGGAGATGATCAAAGCCTTTATTCGCGCCGCGCGCGCCACCCAAGAGTTGAGCGTACGATGACCAAGGCCAAACCAAACTCCTATCGCAGCGGCCCGGACGAGCGCGGCCATTTCGGCATTTTCGGCGGACGCTTCGTCGCCGAAACCCTGATGCCGCTGATCCTCGATCTGGAGAAGGCGTACAACGCGGCCAAGGCCGATCCGGCCTTCCAGGCCGAGATGAATGGCTATCTCAAGAACTATGTCGGCCGACCCTCGCCGCTTTATTTCGCCGAGCGCCTCACCGAGCACCTCGGCGGCGCAAAAATCTATCTGAAGCGTGAGGAGCTGAACCACACCGGCTCGCACAAGGTGAACAACGTGCTCGGCCAGATCATGCTGGCACGGCGCATGGGCAAGAAGCGCATCATCGCCGAGACCGGCGCCGGCCAGCATGGCGTTGCGACCGCAACGCTCTGTGCGCGCTTTGGCCTGGAATGCGTGGTCTATATGGGCGCCGTCGACGTCGAGCGGCAGCAGCCCAACGTCATCCGCATGGAGATGCTGGGCGCAAAGGTGTTTCCGGTGCAGTCGGGCACGCGCACGCTGAAGGACGCGATGAACGAGGCGCTGCGCGACTGGGTCACCAACGTGCACAACACCTTCTATTGCATCGGCACGGTCGCAGGTCCGCATCCCTATCCAACGCTGGTGCGCGACTTCCAGTCGATCATCGGCAACGAGACCAAGGCGCAGTTGCAGGAGGTTGAAGGCCGCCTGCCGGATTCGCTGGTCGCCTGCATCGGCGGCGGCTCCAACGCCATGGGCCTGTTCCATCCCTTCCTCGATGATTCCTCCGTCGAAATCTTCGGCGTCGAAGCCGCGGGCCACGGGCTCACGCAACTGCATGCGGCCTCGATCGCGGGTGGCCGTCCCGGCGTGCTGCACGGCAACCGCACGTATCTCTTGATGAACGAGGATGGCCAGATCCAGGACGCGCACTCGATCTCGGCCGGTCTCGACTATCCCGGCATCGGCCCAGAGCATTCCTGGCTGCACGAGATCGGCCGCGTCAACTATCTCTCCGCGACCGACGACGAGGCGCTCGCAGCATTCCAGCTATTGTCGCGGCTCGAAGGCATCATCCCGGCGCTGGAGCCTGCGCATGCCATCGCCAAGGTGATGGAGCTCGCGCCGAAGCGGCCCAGGGATCACCTGATGGTCGTCAATCTCTCCGGTCGCGGCGACAAGGACGTCCCGCAAGTCGGCGATATCCTGAGGGGCAAGAGCAAGTGACCACGCGTATCGACACCCGTTTTGCCGAGCTCAAGAAGCAGGGCCGCTCGGCTTTCGTCACTTTCGTGATGGCCGGCGATCCCGATCCGGCGACGTCGCTCGAGATCATCAAGGCGCTGCCGAAGGCGGGCGCCGACGTGATCGAGCTCGGCATGCCCTTCACCGATCCGATGGCCGACGGCCCGTCGATCCAGGCGGCCGGCCTGCGCGCGCTCAGGGCCAGCATGACGCTGAAGAAGACGCTTGAGCTCGTGCGCGGCTTCCGCAAGGACGATGATGCCACGCCGATCGTGCTGATGGGCTACTACAATCCGATCTACATCTACGGCGTCGACAAGTTTCTCGCCGATGCAAAGACTGCCGGCGTTGACGGCCTGATCATCGTCGACCTGCCGCCGGAAGAGGATGACGAACTCTGCCTGCCCGCGATGAAGGCCGGCCTCAATTTCATTCGCCTGGCAACACCGACGACCGACGACAAGCGTCTGCCGGCCGTGCTCGCCAACACCTCGGGCTTCGTCTACTACGTCGCCATCACCGGCATCACGGGTGCGGCGGCTGCGGACGCAACGGCGGTGAGCGAAGCGGTTACGCGCATCAAGCGGCATACAAA
Source organism: Bradyrhizobium sp. UFLA05-153 (assembly GCF_054185185.1). Classification (NCBI taxonomy): domain Bacteria; kingdom Pseudomonadati; phylum Pseudomonadota; class Alphaproteobacteria; order Hyphomicrobiales; family Nitrobacteraceae; genus Bradyrhizobium; species Bradyrhizobium sp. UFLA05-153. The sequence continues at coordinate 130,872 of NZ_JBBIAM010000003.1, read as the reverse complement.
GCTGCCGGTCTGCGTCGGCTTCGGCATCCGGACGCCGGAGAACGCCCGCGCCATCGCCTCGCATGCCAATGGCGCGGTGGTCGGCACGGCGCTGGTCGATGCCCTCAAGAACAGCCTCGATGCGGAGGGGCGCGCCACCGGCAAGACCGTTAACGCCGTCGCCGAGTTGACCGCATCCCTCGCCCAGGGCGTGCGGGGCGCGCAGCAGGCGGCGGAATAGGTCATAATTCCGCTTCTAAAGCGCGATGAGATTGGGCTGAATCGTCATCGCGCTTTAGGTTATTGTTTGAGCATGATCTTTTCGGAAAACCGCTTCACACTTTTCCGGATCATGCTCTAACGCGGATCACACGGCGGCTTGCCGGGGAAAGTCCCGGCCGCCATATATCCCTTCAGGCGATCCCGAGGCGGGATGGCTAATCGGAGCAAACCATGAACTGGCTCACCAATGTGGTCCGGCCGAAGATCCGCAACATGCTGCGGCGGGAGACGCCGGAGAATCTGTGGATCAAATGCCCGGATTCCGGGCAGCTCGTGTTCTACAAGGACGTCGAGGCCAACCAGTTCGTCATCCCCGGCTCGAACTATCACATGCGCATGGGGTCGGTGGCGCGCCTCAAGTCGATCTTCGACAACGAGACCTGGTTCGACGTCGCTCTGCCGGAGGTCGCTCCCGATCCGCTGAAATTTCGCGACGAAAAGAAATATGCCGACCGCATCAAGGATGCGCGCGCCCGTACCAATCTGAACGATGCGATCAAGGTCGGCTACGGCAAGCTCGAAGGCGCCGCCGTCGTCATCGCCGTGCAGGACTTTGACTTCATGGGCGGCTCGCTCGGCATGGCTGCGGGTGAAGCCATCGTGCGCGGGCTCGAGCTCGCGGTCGAGAAGAAGTCGCCCTTCATCGTGTTCGCAGCCTCGGGCGGCGCGCGCATGCAGGAGGGCATCCTGTCGCTGATGCAGATGCCGCGCACGACCGTCGCCGTGCAGATGCTGCGCGAGGCAAAACAGCCTTATATCGTGGTGCTCACCAACCCGACCACCGGCGGCGTCACCGCGTCCTATGCGATGCTCGGAGACGTGCAGATCGCCGAGCCCGGCGCGTTGATCGGCTTTGCCGGCGCGCGCGTGATCGAGCAGACCATCCGCGAAAAGCTCCCCGAAGGTTTCCAGCGCGCCGAGTACCTGAAGGAGCATGGCATGGTCGACATGGTCGTGCACCGTCACGACCTGCGCCCGACGCTGGCGCGGCTCTGCCGCCTCCTGACCAGGTCGCCGGCGCTGGAGGGCGCGTCGAAATCAGCGCAGCCGGTGACGAGCGCGGCGCAGATCGTATCGGCCCCCGACGTGGCGCCGGCCGCACCGCACGCGTGAACGCCTCCGCTGACAGCGCAAAGCCGTCGCTCGGTGATGTGATCGGGCGGCTGTCGGCCCTGCATCAGAAGCGCATCGATCTCGGGCTCGAGCGGATGCATCGCCTGCTCGAGCGGCTCGGCCATCCCGAGCGCAAGCTGCCGCCGGTGATCCATATCGCCGGCACCAACGGCAAGGGCTCGACGCTCGCATATCTCCGCGCCACGCTGGAAGCAGCAGGCCTGCGCGTTCACGCCTATACCTCGCCCTATCTGGTCCGGATCAACGAATGCGTCCGGCTCGGCCGCGTTGGTGGCGGCGTGCTGGTCGGCGACGACGAGTTGCGGGCCGCGTTTGAAGAGGTCGAACGCGTCAATGCCGGTGAAGCCGCGACCGTGTTCGAGCTCAAGACCGCCGCCGCCTTTCACCTGTTCGCGCGAAATCCGGCCGATGTGGTGCTGCTCGAGGTCGGCCTCGGCGGGCGGCTCGATTCGACCAACGTGATCGACGCGCCGCTCGCCTGCGTGATCACGCCGATCAGCATGGATCACACGGATTTCCTTGGGCCGACGCTCGGCTCGATCGCCGGCGAGAAGGCAGGAATCATCAAGCGCGGAGTGCCCGTGATATCGGCCGAGCAGACGCCGGAGGCGATGGCCGCGATCGAAGCGCAGGCCAGGCGCATGCGCGCGCCACTGTTTGCCGCCGGCGAAAGCTGGCACGTCAATGTCGAGCACGGGCGTCTCGTCTATTCCGACGATCGCGGCCTGATGGATCTTGCGGCGCCGCGCCTGTTCGGCCGTCACCAGTTCGACAATGCCGGCCTTGCGATCGCGACGCTGCGCGCAGTCAGTGCCTTCAAGATCAATCATGCGGCGTTCGAAGCCGGAATCGTCGGTGCGGAATGGCCGGCGCGGATGCAGCGGATCACCTCCGGTGCATTGCTCGGCTGGGGACCGCAGGGCTCCGAGATCTGGCTCGATGGCGGACACAACGCGGAGGGCGGCCGCGTCGCGGCCGCCGCGCTTGGCGATCTCGAGGAGCGGGTCTCGCGTCCCCTGGTGGTGATCGCCGGCATGATGGCCAACAAGGACGCGCAAGGCTTTCTCGCCAATTTCGCCGGCCTCACCCGCCACATCATCGCGGTACCCATCCCGGAGACCGAGAACGCCATGCCGGTCGACCGGCTCGCGGATGCCGCGCGCAGTTTTGGTATGCGCGTCGAGACCGCGCCCGGCATAGAGGCCGCGCTGCGCGCCCTGTCACGGCTCGCCTATGAAGTGCCGCCACGCATCCTGATCACCGGCTCGCTCTATCTCGCCGGCCATGTGCTCGGCATCAACGGCACGCCTCCTGCATAAAGGTCTCGTGTCCCGGCTCTGCAGCGCACCGCGGAAGGAGCGCTGCGCTGCGTCCGGGGCACGAAGGAGAGACCACGATGCACTTTGCCGCGATTGCCGACGTCCACGGGAACTATCTCGCGCTGGAGGCAGTGCTTGCCGACATCCGCGCGCACGGCATCAAAGACATTGTCAATCTCGGCGACATGCTGAGCGGCCCGCTCGATGCGCGTCGGACGATCGATATCCTGATGCCTCTCGACGCCGTGCACGTACTCGGCAATCACGACCGCTATCTCCTCGACCGCCCGCCCGAGAAGATGGGCTCATGGGATCGTCCCGCCCATGCGCAGCTGGATAGCGCGCGTCTCGACTGGCTGCGCGCGCAGCCGATGACGCGCGTGTTTCGCGACCAGGTGTTCCTCTGCCACGCGACACCGGAAAACGACGAAGTCTATTGGCTCGATACCGTTCATCCCGACGGGACGGTCGCGATGTCGCCGCTGGACCGCATCGAGCAGTTCGCAAAAGGCATCACGCAATCCCTGATCCTCTGCGCGCACACGCATCTTGCGCGCGCCGTGCGATTGCGTGACGGCCGGATGATCGTCAATCCCGGCAGCGTCGGCAGTCCCGGCTATCGCGACAAGCATCCGTATCCGCACTTCGTCGAGGCCGGCACGCCGCACGCGCGCTATGCGATCCTCGATCTGGTGAACGGCGCCTGGCAGGTGACGTTCCGCCACATCGTTTACGATCACGAGGCGATGGCCGCGCTGGCGCGGCGGAATGGTCAACCGGATCTCGCGCAGGCGCTCGCGACGGGATGGATCAGATAGCCGCAATGAACTTCTCAAAACAAAACGGCCGGCATTTCGCCGGCCGTTGTCGAAAATAATCTTGGCTGGGCAAATCAGACGGCAGCGGTGATCCACTGCTGCAGCTTTGCCTTCGGCGCCGCGCCGACCTGGCGGGAGGCCATCTCGCCGCCCTTGAAGATCATCAGGGTCGGGATCGACATCACGCCGTATTTCGACGCGGTCTTCGGGCTCTCGTCGACGTTGAGCTTGACGATCTTGACCTTGTCGCCCATCGCGCCGGCGATCTCGTCGAGCGCGGGTGCGATCATGCGGCAGGGGCCGCACCATTCGGCCCAGAAATCGACGACCACCGGGCCGTTCGCCTTGAGCACTTCGGCTTCGAAATCGGAATCAGAAACCTTACCAACGGCCATGGGGATACCTCGCACAATGAGAGAAGGGCGCGACGGGAATCGCGCCCGAGATCATGGCGTCAACCTATGAACGGCGCCTTGCCGGGTCAAGGACGCTCACGCCGACATGAAGGGATGCCAGCGCCGCGTCCAGCGCGGGAGCGGAAATCTCCATATATTCAAGGGCCTCGGTCCAGAGCAGGACCGCCCTGATCGGCGTTTGGGGATAAAGCCGGGAGAGCACGGCCCGGTACAGCGCAAGCTGCCGGACATAAGCCGCCGGTGCCTCCGCGGCGCTCTTCGGCGCCACCTGGTTGGTCTTGAAATCGACGATCAGGACCTCCTCGGGGGTCACCACCAGCCGGTCGATCTGCCCCGACACCAGCGCCGGCGGCCGGCCGGATCGTTCGAGCCGACCGACGATCGCGACCTCCGGCCGACTGCCCGCGGCGAACACGGCGGCAAAACGCGGCGCGGCGATCAAGGCGAGTACCTTGTCGGCCAGCGCGGCGCGGTCGGCTTCCGGCCAATCCGCGGCGTTGCGTGCCATGAAGCCGAGCGCAGACTCGCGCCGCCGGTCGGGGGCGATATCGGGCAGGGATTGCAGCAGCCGGTGCACCAGCGTGCCGCGCTGCAATGCGAGGGCCCGGGTCTGGAGCGATTCGCCCGTCCAGACCGCGCGGCCTTCCCCGGCGGCCTGGCCGGAGGGGCGCACCGGATCGTCATCGAGGATCTCTTGCGGCGCCGGGCTTCGCAGCCAGTCCGGCAGGGTGATGGTCGCCTCGGTCGAGGTCGCGGGCGTGCCCAGCGCCGCGACGTCCTCCGGCCGGGCAAAGCGGGTCACTTTGCCGAGCGGAGTCTCGATCGTCTGCCTCTCGAGGCCGGAACCGGTGAGGCCCTTGTCCACGAGGTCGTACCAGCACAGCTTTCGCACCGTGTTCATGTTGCCGGGCATGCAGCCGCCGACGATCAGCCGGTCCGCCGCGCGCGTCATCGCGACATAGAGCAGGCGGCGATATTCGTCCTCGGTCTCCTCGAGCATTGCCTTGCGCGCGTCGATGACTGGTTTCGGATCGTCCGCCTTCCGCCCGGCCCACACCACGACCTCGCCGCCATTGCCGCGCGGCACCTGGATCAGCCGCAGCCGCTGCGTGTCCGAGGGCGAGGAGGTGGTGTCGACCATGAACACCACGGAGGCCTCCAGGCCCTTGGCGCCGTGCACGGTCATCACGCGGACCTCGTCGCGCGAAATCTCCATGTCGCGCTTCACCTCGGTATCGGCCGAGCGCAGCCAGGCCATGAAGCCTTGCAGCGAGGCCGGCGCCTTGCGCTCGTAGTTCAGCGCGAGTTCGAGGAACTCGTCGAGCGCGTCGTTGGCCTCATGGCCGAGCCGCCGCAGGATGCGCGCGCGGCCCCCGTCGCCGCCGAGCAGCCAGGCATAGAAGGCGAACGGCGTCTCGTTGCGTGCGTGGGCCTCGCAGGCCTCCAGCCTGCGCTGCACGGTTGCGAATCTCTCGCTTGTTCGCCCGTGCTCGGCCAGCGCCCGGCGCAGCGAGCCCTTGCGGTCCCAGGCGAGCGCAAACAGGTCGTCATCATCGAGCCCGAACAGCGGGCTCTTCAGCGCCACCGCGAGCGCAAGATCATCCTGCGGCAGCAGCAGCGCATCGGCGAGGTTCATCAGATCGATGATGGCGATGTGCTCGGTCAGCTTCAGCCGGTCGGCGCCGGCGACGGGAACGCCGGCATGCTTCAGCGCCTGGATCACCGCGTCGAACGCATTGCCGCGCCGCCGCACCAGGATCAGCATGTCGCCATAGCGGAGGGGACGCCGCTCACCGGTATGCCCGGTCAGCGTGCCGCTCTCCACCAGACGCTTGATCTCGGCTTGGATGCGGCGGGCGAGCTTGACCTCGGGGCTCGTGACGGAGACGCCGTCGAACGGCGCGCGCCAGCCTTCGATGTCCTGCCTGTCGTCGGCCTCCGCTAGATCCCAGAGCTCGATCAGGCTCGGGCCGGCATCGCTGAGGGCATTGTGCAGGGGATGGCCGATCTCGATCGCGTGGATGCTCTTGTAGATCTCCGCCTCGCGGAAGACGTGGTCGACCGAGTGCAGGATCGTTGCACCCGAACGGAACGAATAGGTGAACGCGACGGGATCGAATTTCAGGCCGGCTGCGGTGAACTTGCGATGCAGCTCGCGCCGGCGCGCGTCGAATTCGTGCGGCGCGGCACCCTGGAACGAGAAGATCGATTGCTTCTCGTCGCCGACGGCGAAGATGGTGCGGTTGAGTCCCTCGCGCGCGCCTTCGCCGGCGGTAAACTCGGAGATGATGTGCGCAACGATGTCCCACTGCCGCGGGCTCGTGTCCTGCGCCTCGTCGATCAGCACGTGATCGACGCCGCGGTCGAGCTTGTAATGCACCCAGCCCGAGCTGACGCGGTTCAGCATCGTCAGCGTCTTGTCGATGAGATCGTCGTAGTCGAGCAGGCCGCGCTCCTGCTTTTCGCGCCGGTAGTTCGCCGCCGCGGCGGTCGCGATATGCAGGAGAGCCTCGGTGCGATCGCGCACGGTGACCGCGCGGCGCCTCTCGATCAGTCCGCCGAGACGCTGCGCCTCGGCCTCGAACAGGCGCGCGACGGAGGGGTTGTGATCGCCGAACTTCTTGGTCAGAACGGCCTTGCGCGGCAGCTTCTCGTCGGTGAGGAAGACGCTCAGATAGGCATCGACCTGCGCGCTGCCGGAAAACAGTTTTGCCGCGCGTAAGCGCCCTGCCTGGTCGTTATCGGACTTGCTGCCGTCCTCCAGCGCAAAGGCGATGTCGTCCCAGCGCGAGCGCGGCAGGAAGGGGCCATCGAGAATTTCAAGCTCGATGTCCTCCATGCGGTCAGCGGCATCGACGCCCAGCACTGCCGCCATCTCCGCAGCAGCCGCTGCAGCGCTGCCGGCCGCGTCGGTCCAGGCCATGAAATGATCGCGGCTAAGGCAGGCTTCGCGCACGACCTCCTTGAAGGTGACGTCGGCGGCGTTCGCCATGGCGGTCAGCAGCGCGCGGCCGGTGACGCTATCAGGGTCGCGCGCGGCCTCCAGCAGCACCTTCAGATTGGCGCGCTCCATCATGTCGGTCTGGTCGCGCTCGTCGATCACGGCGAAACGTGCCGGAACATTGGCCTCGAACGGAAACTGCTGGAGCAGGCGGGTGCAAAGCGCATGGATGGTCTGCACTTTCAAGCCGCCCGGCGTCTCCAGCGCGCAGGCGAACAGCTTTCGCGCCTCGCGCCGCAGTTTTGCGTTGGGGTAGGGGATCCCGGCGGCGCGGATCGCATCGTCAAGCGCGGCGTCATCCAGCGTCACCCAATGGCCGAGCGTGGTGAACACGCGCTCGGCCATGTTGGCAGCCGCCGCCTTGGTGAAGGTGATGCAGAGTATCTTTTCCGGCGGCACGCCCGAGAGCAACAAGCGGATCACGCGCTGCACCAGCACATGCGTCTTGCCCGAGCCGGCATTGGCCGACACGAAGGCCGATGCGGTCGGGTCGGACGCGCGCGCCTGCGTCGCACGCACGGCATCGGGGATAGGGCGCGGCGCCTTCACCATTCCTCGATCCCCAAGCCGCCGGCGGCGGACCATTCCTTGATGCGCGCGAGATCGTCATAGCTGCCGTAGCGGTTGGTCCACATCGGCAGGTTCAACGAGGTGTAGGCCTGGTTCTCGTCATCGAACGCGCGGATCAGTGCTTCCAGCTTGTTTCGCGCATCCGCGGCGGCGGTGTCCGGCGGCTGCGGCGCGTCGCTCGGCTTGATCTTGAGCTCGAGAATGCGCTCTTCGCCTGGCGGATTGTTGCCGCTCAGGCGAACGTAGACAAGCTGGCTGACGGATGAGCCGGCGTCGATGCCGGGAAAGCCGCCCTCGCGCAGGATCGCTGCTTCGAGCGTGAGCTGCGGCGATAATCCCATGCGCACCTGCTTGCCGGTCGGCGGCTGGCCGGTCTTGTAGTCGAGGATCGCGTAACCGCCGCCCTGCCGTTGCTCGATGCGATCGGCGCGCGCGGAGAGATAGAACGTGCGCTCATTGTCGAGCCGGATTGCTATCTCGCCGCGGGTCTCGGCGCTGATCGCCTCGATCGCGCCGCGCCGCGCTTGCTCCCATTCGCCAAACCAGCGGGCGATGCGCTGAAAGCGCGGCCACCACAACGCCCGCGCTTCGGGGCGCTCCATCAGCGGCGCAAAATGCTTCTCGCCGATAGCGCGCAGGACGCGCACTGGGTCCTGCGGCAGGTGCGCGGCATAGGCTTCCGTGAACTCGCCCAGCGCATCGTGGATGGCAGAACCGCGATCGGCAGCGGAGAGCGGCATGTCGACGGGATCGAGCGCATCGAGCCGCAAAATGTATTTCGCGTAGATCGTGTAGGGATCGCGCAGCCAGTCCTCGATCGCGGTGACCGACAGCTTCAGCGGCCGCGTTGCGCGCGGTGGCCGCGGCTCGGGCTGCTTGATCGGCTTGACCTCGTCGGGCTGGTCCAGCGCGCTCGCGAACCGGACATATTTTTCGCCGCCGCGTTTTGCGGTCCTCCAGTGATCATCACCCGCAACCGCTTCCAGCCGGTGCAGGAAGCGCGAGGCCACCGCCGGCGCGCCGCCGGCCTTGGCAGAATGGGTGAGAATCACCTCGTCGGCGCCGAGCAGCTGCGCGAAGTCATGCGCGGAGAGGCCGATGCGGCGCTCCGGCAGGTCGAGGCCGAGCTCGTGCCGCATCGGGCGGCTGAGCCAGGGATCGATGCGCGGCGAGGGCGGCCACACGCCTTCGATCAGCCCGCCGACGATGATGCGGTCGGCCTGCATCAGGCGCGATTCCAGCGGGCCATAGATCTGGAGCCGCGCGCCGGGCTTGTCCGGCCGCCGCACCGCGCGGTCGCCGAACGCGGTCTGGAACACGTCAACATAATCCGGCAGCGGCACCACCAGCCCGCTCGTCGTGCCGCCGCGCAGGAGATCGTCGAAGGCGGCGGCAAGTGCCAGTCCCTCGCGGTCCTCGAAGGCAAGCGAAACGCCCTGCTCGTCGCGCGACAGCGCGATCAGGATCTCGCGATGACGATGCGCGAGCTCGGCGAAATCGTAGGGCTTCGACGATGCCAGGCCCTCGATCGGCGCCAGCGCAGCTTGCAAGGCTGCGATCAGCGCCTGGATGCGATCGAGGTCTTCGGCCCTCAGCCGCGCGCGGGGCTCACTCCGATGCAGCGCGGAGACTTCGCTCCGCCAGAGTTTTGCAAGCTCATCGCGGAAGCGGGTGAACTCGCGCGAGAGCCCCGCCGCTCCCGGCGGCGGGCGCGTGCCGCGCAACACCGCGAGCTCCAAGCCTTCGATCGCGCTCGTCCACGCGCCGGACGTGGCGCCGAGCCGGCACAGCTGATGCTTGAGCAGCGCGAGCAAGGTCGGCGGCTCCAGGCCCTTCGTCGCAACTTCCGCCGCAAGGCGCGCGAAGGTGCCGGCGGAGGTTTCCATCAGCACGTCGCCGCCGGAATCGTCGAAGGCAAGATCCCAGCGCGCGAGCGCCGCCATCACCCGCCGGGCCAGTGCGCGATCCGGTGTCACCAGCGCGGCGGATTTGTCGAGATGCCGCGCCTCGCGCATCGCAATCGCGATCGCGAGCGCTTCCATCTCGGGATTGGGCGCCTCGACGACGGCAAGCCCTTTCATGCCGGCGCCGATCTTGCCGGCGACATCGCTCTGCTTCAGCCGGTCGTGCCATTTCTCGGTCGCGCTTGACGGCCGCATCGATTCGGAGGCCAGGAGATCGCGACCACCTTCCGCCGGTGGTTGGAGGATGTCGACGTCGCTGCGCCTGATTCCGAAACGCTGCAACAGCGCGTGCATGGCATATTGCGGATGGTTCGAGGCGGGATGTTCCGCGAACTTGCCCAGCGCATCGCGCACGCCGCCGATGGTCCGCCAGGCGTCCTCGTCGAGATCGGTGTCGAGCCCCGGCAACACCACTGCGCCATGCGGGAGTGAAGCAACCGCGTGCAGGAATTTTGCGGTGGCCGGCATCGAACCGGTCGAGCCCGCTGCGATCACGGGCCCCGCGGGATGCGCGGTCAGCCGTTTTGCTTCTGCGGCGATCAGTTGATCGCGCCGCGCTGCAGGTTCGATCCGGTTGATCTCGGCGAGATGGCTCGGCCAGGCCTCGCGCGCGATGCGCAGAAACTGAAGCGAATGCTGCCAGTATTGATCGAGCTGGTCGGGAATGAGCCCGTCGAGCGCGCTCCAGTCGACGCCGCGCGTCACCATGTCGTCGATGAGGCGCGCAAGATCCGAGGCGAGCGCCAGTGTCGAGGCGGGGCCGCCGACCACCAGCGGCGCCAACACCTCGCCTTTGGCCCAGGCTGCGACCAGCCGCGCCAGCGTCAGCCTGCGTTCGAGCTCGCCCAACCGTGGCGGAATGTCGAGCGGTGTCGTGCCGGAAAACTGCTCGGCCTCGTCGGCAAAGGCGAGCTCGTCCTCGTCGATGTCGCCGAGGGCGACGATGCGCGGCAGCACCACCGCGTCCGTCTTCATCTCCTCCAGGAAGATCTCGCGCACCACGCGCATCGCGCGCCGCGTCGGCAGATAGAGCGTGGCATCCGCCAGCCGCGCCGGTTCCTTGCGCGCCTCAAAGCCATCGACCAGCCGGCCGTCGAGCAGCGCGGCGATGACCGTGCGCAGGAAGGGAACCGAGACTGGAACGGTGAAGACGCGCATGAGCTGCCTGATTCGGGGATCAGGCGCCAATATAGGGAGACAGCTTCAAATGGTCATGAGCGCAAGCGAGGTCTTCCCCGCTGTTCGCCACTCCACGTGCTCTCGTGCCCCGGACGCGGCGCGGCATGAAATGACGCGCCGCTGAGCCGGGGCCCACGTTGCGTCATCACGGCTGTGGGCTGTGTGGGTCCCGGCTCAGCAGTGCATCGCTGCGCGCTGCACTGCGTCCGGGACACGAGAGCAGCTAAGCCACGCTCTCCAGGAACGCCTCTTCGGCGGCGTGCACGGCATCGGGGGTGCCGACGTGCATCCACAGGCCGTCGAGGCGGAGGCCGAACAGCCGCTCCTGCTCGCCGGCGCGGTCGAACATCTTCGTCAGCGAGAACTCGCCCTTCGGGGCGCCTGCAAATATGGACGGCGAGATGATGGCCGCGCCTGCGTAGACAAACGGCACCACCTGATGCTCGCGGCGCGCGCGCAGGGTGCCGTCCGGCAGCATCGAGTAATCGCCGCGGCCGCCATAGCCGATGCTGCTCGCGGTCGGCGCCATCAACAACAGGATGTCCATCCGCGCCGGATCAAAATTCTCCGCGAGCCGCTCCAGGTTGGAGCGCACGCCGTCGATCCAGAGCGTGTCGGAGTTGACGTGGAAAAACGGGGCGTCGCCCAGCAACGGCAGTGCCTTGACCACGCCGCCGCCGGTGCCGAGCACCTGGTCGCGCTCGTCCGAGATGATCACGCGCGGCCGCTTGCGGCCGGCGACATGGTCGATGATCTGATCCGGCAAATAGTGCACGTTGACCACGGCCTCGGTGACGCCGGCCTGGTCGAGCTTGTCGAGCACATGGTCAAGCAGCGGCTGGCCCGCCACGCTCACCAGCGGTTTCGGCATCTTCTCCGTCAGGGGGCGCATGCGCAGGCCGAGGCCGGCTGCGAGCACCATCGCTTTGGTCGGTTTGACGGACATGCCTGACTTTCTCGAAAACCTCTGGTTCGTGGCCCCAGCAATCCTAGCACGCGGATCAGCCGGCCAAATCGCCATAATCACCTGGGATGACGTTTGTACGACGGGTGTTGCAATCAAGCTCCCGCAGATGTGGACCGCGCCTTTTTCCGCTTGTTGCCCTGTTTGAGGAAGTTGACGCCGATCTGGTCGCCATTGACCCAGGCCAGCTCGCAGCGCCGGTAGGCCAATCCGGTGGACGACAGCAGCAGAAAAAATTCCTTGAGGTGCAGGCCCTCGACCGAGCCCTCGATGGTGAGCTTGGCGCCGGTCTCGCAGACGTCCTCCATCGTGCAATCGCGCCGCCAGGTCCCGTCGATTCCCATCATATGGGCAGGTATCCCGCGCTCGAAGACGACGCGATCGCCTTTGCGTCGTTCGGTGCTCGCTGCCATGCGTCCTCGCTTCCCACCCGTATCTTTGCGGCCTCCAGCGGACGAGATTACGGCTGCGATGGCTAACAGCCGGTAAATCAGCCCTTCGGCGGCGGAACGTTGGCGAGATACCAGACGCGCATATGGGCCAGTGACGGGTGCGCCAGCGAGCGCTGAAGATAGGTCCAGATCCGCGGCTGGTGGCGCAGATAATGCGGCTTGCCGTCGCGGCGGTTGAGGCGCGCAAAAGTGCCGAGAAGGCGCGTGTTCCGTTGCGCCGACATGACGGCGTAGAGCTCGGCAAAGCCCGCCGGATCGAAGCCGGCATCGCCGGCGCGGCGTGCCTTGATGTAGCGCGACAGCAGCGTCAGCTCGAGGCTTTCGGGCACGTCGATGCGGGCGTCCTGAAGCAGCGACACGACGTCGTAGGATTGCGGACCGAGCACGGTGTCCTGAAAGTCGATCACGCCGAGACGTGAGATGCCTGTGCGGTCGGCAAGCCAGATCAGATTGGGCGAGTGATAATCGCGCAGCACCCAGGTCTTCGGCGCCGCCAACGGTTTTGCGAGCAGCTCACGCCACATCGCGAAGAATTCCGCGCGCCTCTCCTCGCTCAGCGGAGCGTCGCGATCTGGGAGGTACCATTCCGGCATCAGCCCGATCTCGATCAGGAGTGCCTCAGTGTCGAAGACGGGAATGGCGTAGTCGCCATGACCGGACAGCGGCAATATCTCCGGCAAGGCCCTGCCGTGCAGCGCGGCCAGTGCGTCGGTCGCGACCTCGTAGCGTTCGGCAATCGGGAGTGGCGGATCGCCCTCGATCACGCCCTCGTTGCCAAAGTCCTCCGTGATCAGGAAACCATGTTCGAGATCGGAATGGTGGATCACAGGCGCTGAGAGACCTTGTGCGCGCAGGCCTTCGTCGATCGCGACGAACGGTTTTACGTTCTCGGCGAGATGCACCGCGGCGCTGTAGGACTTTCCGTTGTAGATCGCGGCGCCGTCGGGGCGCTGCGGAAAATTCATGAGGATGACGATCTCGTCGTCGCGGATCAGCCGCGCATAGGAACGGGTCGAGGCGTCGCCATTCATGCGCCGCCGCGCTGCGCCCATGTAACCGGATCTCTCGAGAAACTCGCGCAGCGCTTTCAGCCGCGCGACCGTCGCTGCGGCCCTGCCGTAGCCGGTGATATCGGCCGCGCGCGCGGTCGATCCGAGCGCGGGCCGATGCGTGAGTGCGATATCGATGCGATCCAGAGGCAAGGCGGACGGCGCGCGCTCCGGCCATTCGACGAGGACGAGCGTGGCATCTGGCAGCGGCGACAGCCCGATCTCCTCGAGCTCGGCTTCGTCCTCGACGCGATAGAGATCGGCATGCAGCACCGGATATGGCGGCAGCTCATAGCCCTGCACCAGCGTGAAGGTCGGGCTCGGCACCTCCAGCGCCTCGTTGTCCGCGAGATAGCGGATCATCGCGCGTGCAGCGGCGGTCTTGCCGGCGCCGAGATCGCCGGAGAGCGTGATGACGTCGCCAGATCCGACCAGCAGTGCGAGATCGGCCATGAGCTGCGCTGTCGCCGTCTCGTTGAAAAGCGCGACGGAGAATGTCGTTGATGCGGTCATTCGGCGGCGTCGCGATGCGCCGCCTGGTCGGTCGGAAAATCGCAGGTCACGGTCGTGCCCTTGCCGACGCTCGAATCCACCCGCACCTTGCCGCCATGCAGCTCGACGAAGGAGCGCACCAGCGACAGGCCGAGACCGGCGCCGCGATGGCGCGAGCCTTGCGAGCGGCTTTCGAACCAGTTGAACACCTTGTCTTTCATGTCGGCAGGTATTCCAGGCCCGGAATCTGTCACGGTGAAGACCACGCTGCGCTCGGTGCGGCGCGCGCTGATGCCGACGGTGGAATCCTGCGGCGAGAAGCCGACCGCGTTGGCGAGCAGGTTATAGAGTACCTGCACCACGCGCTTCTCGTCGCCAATGAAGCTGCCGGCGTCGGGCGCGATCTCGACCTTGAGGCGGATGCGGTCGGTGGCGAGCCGGTCCTGGATACCTTCGGCGGCAAGCTCGATTGCCTTGGAGACGTCGACCGGGCCGAGCTCGAGCTTCATCGCGCCGGCGTCGATGGTCGCAAGATCCAGGATGTTGTTGGTCAGCGCGAGCAGCGCGTTGGTCGATTTGGTGACGTAGTCGAGATATTCGGCCTGCTTCGGCGTCAGCGGACCGGTCGAGGGATCGCTGAGGAAGTGCGCGAAGCCGATGATGGTGGTGAGCGGGGCGCGCAGCTCGTAGGAAACGTGGTGGACGAAATCCACCTTCATCTGGTCGGCGGCTTCCAGCGCCTCGTTGCGCTCGCGCAGCGCGCGCTCGACATTCTCGGTGTCGGTGATGTCCTGGAAGGTCAGCATCGTGGCGCCGTCGGGCAGCGGCCGGATCATGCCGTTCACGACGCTGCCGTCCTTGCGCTCCAGCTTCAGCGGCACGTCGACGCGATTTTCGATCGAGGTGATGGCCTCGCGAATCTGCCGCCAGACATGCGCCTCGTCGAACAGCGGCTGACACCAGCCCTCCACGGCCTGGATGTGCGGCTGCTCGCGCAAGGCCTCGTTCGACAGCTTCCACATCCGCGCGAAGGCCGGGTTCGACAACTGGACCTTGCCGTTGCTGCCGAACACCGCGACGCCTTCGGCGAGGCTGTCCAGCGTCTCGCGCTGCACGCGGATCAGGCCGTCGAAGCGGCGGGCGAGATCGAGGCTCTCGGTGACGTCGTCGAACAGATAGGTGACGCCGCCTTCGGGGCTGGGCGTAGTGACGACGGAGAGCGCGCGACCGTCGGGCAGGAACCATGTGTCATGGGCGGTCTCGACCGCGCGATAGGCCTCGTGCAGCTTGGCCTTCCAGGCGCGGAAATCCGGCTGCTCCGGCAGCTTGCGCGCGGCGCGGAGCTGATCGAGCACGCTGGAATCGTCGGGATTGGCATCGAGGAAGGTACGGTCGAGATCCCAGAGCCGGCGATAGGAGTCGTTGTAGAAGGCGAGCCGCCGCTGTCCGTCGAACACGGCAACGCCGGAGGAGAGCTGGTCGAGGGTGCGGCGATGCGCCTCCGCCATCCGCACCAGCGCCGAGCTCAGCGCATCCGCTTCGCTGGCGTCGATCGCGACGCCGACGCTGCTGTCGCCGACATTGACGGCACGCACGTCATAGATGCGGCGCTCGCCGCCGATCACGATCGGCAGGCGCGAGGTGAAGCTGGCCGCGTCCTTCAGCCCGCGCTCCATGTCGGCGCGGTCGGCGCTGTCCAGGAGCTCGAGCTTGCGCTCCTGGGCATCGATGACGCTTGCCGCTTCGGTCGCCCGCACATAGGCCGGGTTGGCGTAGGCGAGCGCTCCGTTCGCGCTCTTGGCCCAGATCGGCCAGGGACTAGCCGCGGCAAAGCCGCGCAGCATCTCGGTCTCGTCGAGCAGCGCCTTGTGGCGCAGATTGGTTTCGGCGAGCTCGCGCCGGAGTCCCGAGAGTTCGCGAATCCTGACAATGGCCTGGCCGCCGATGGCGCGGCCGATCGCCTCGAGGGTACGGCCGCTCGCGGTGGACAGGTTGAGCTGGAACCCGTCGCCATGTTCGCGCAGCGCATCGACCGCGTGATCCATCTGCAGCGCCGGCTCCGGCGGCAGCCAGGTTCCAAACGCCAGCACGCGCTGCGGCGAGGAGTCACGCGGCAGCACCATGGAGATGTCGCCCGAGATCTGCGCGCGATTGTCGCCCGCGGGCCAGGAGATCAGGATCTGCGGCTCGGCGAACAGCAGCGCGCCGAAGCGGTCGGCCTGGAGTTGCAGTTCCCCGATCCGGGTCTGCAACCGCTCCTCGTTCTTCGCGGTGCGGACGCGGGTCCGCATCAACAGGATCGCGGCGACCACCGAGAAGCCCAGCAGAGCGAGCGCGGTCGCCAGCACCGCGATTTCCTGCCGGTTGAAGTCCAGCAGTGTGGAAAGTGTGTCGACGAGATCGGCGGCATCCGCCGGCGCAGCCGGCAGGAGCGCCGCAAGAGCGCCACCGATCAGGCCGTTGCGCGCCAACGACGTGCACGACAGCAGCGTCCGACGCATCGACACGATCACGCCTGACATCATTGCCCCAAGACCGCACGAATTTGCACCCGGCGATTTCCCCCGCCGCGCGCGAATCAAGAGACAATATCCCCTTCGTGACTCGACCGGTAAGAGTCCAGATCGTGAACGCAAAGGTGGCCCCAAAAAAATGCCGGCCACGCGGTTCCAGGTCCATGTAGTCCTGCGGCTGATTCGGCTGGAGTTGCCACGTGTTAGCGTGTCACGCTGGCCGCCGCGATGGTGGTGCGCTCCCTCTCCCGCTTGCGGGAGAGGGTTGGGGAGAGGGTGTCTCCGCAGAGAGATTCCCAATGAGGAAAGAGCCCTCACCCGCGTCGCTTCGCTCCGCGACCTCTCCCGCAAGCGGGAGAGGTGAAGCCAACTCGCGGCTGTGTCAGCGTCCGGTGGAGCCGAAGCCGCCGGCGCCGCGATCCGTCGCCGACAGCGTGGTGACGGGAACCAGACTGGCCTGAACGACAGGTGCGATCACCATTTGCGCGATGCGCTCGCCGCGCTTGATCACGAACGGCGTATCGCCGTGATTGATCAGGATCACCTTGATCTCGCCGCGATAGTCCGCATCGATCGTTCCGGGCGAGTTCAGCACGGTGACGCCGTGCTTGGCGGCAAGGCCCGAGCGGGGCCGCACCTGCGCCTCGTATCCGGCCGGCAATGCGATCGCGAGTCCCGTCGGCACCAGGGCGTGTTTGCCGGCGGCGAGCGTCAGAGGTTCGCCCTCGGGAACGGCGGCCATCAGGTCGAGGCCGGCGGCCTCGGCCGTCTGGTAGGCCGGCAGCGGCAGGCCTTCGGCATGGCCCAAGCGTTGCAGTTCGACGGTGACCTTCGTGCTCAAGATGCGGGCTCCAGGGATTTGTCGGCCACGCTCTTTACGACATGAGCGATCAGCTCGGTGGCGACCTGTTCCTTGGTCATCACCGGCCAGGAATCAACCGCAATCTCGCCGTCCTCCCCACCGCTTTTGCGGCTGAGCAGATGCACGGTGTTGCGGTCGCCGCCCATCACGCCAGTTGCCGGCGAGACGTCGTTGGCAACGATCCAGTCGCAGCCCTTGCGCGCGAGCTTGGCCTTGGCGTTGTCGATGAGATGCTCGGTTTCGGCGGCAAAGCCGATCACCAGCGGCGGACGCTTGTCGCTGAGTTTCGAGATCGTGGCGAGGATGTCGGGGTTTTCGACGAGTTGAAGCGGCGGCATGCCGGCCGACGTCTTCTTCAGCTTCTGCTCGCCCTCATTGGCGACCCGCCAGTCGGCAACCGCTGCGGCGAAGATGGCGATATCGACCGGAAGCGAGGCCTGCACATGCTCCAGCATCTGCCGGGCCGATTCCACGTGCTTGACCGTGACGCCGTCGGGATCGTTGAGGTCGACCGGGCCGCTCACCAGGATCACCTCGGCGCCTGCGGCCTGCGCGGCGGCGGCAATGGCAAAGCCCTGCTTGCCGGAGGAGCGGTTGGCAATGTAGCGCACCGGATCGATCGGCTCGTGGGTTGGCCCCGCGGTGATCAGCACGCGCTTGCCCGCGAGCGGCCGCGGCACCGGCGGCCGCAGCAGGCGCTCGGCGGCGACGGCGATCTCGATGGCCTCGGACATCCGGCCGACGCCGGCCTCGCCCGCTTCCGCCATCTCGCCGGCGTTGGGGCCGATCATCACCACGCCGTCGCGCTGGAGTTGCGCCACGTTGCGGCGTGTCGCGGCGTTATTCCACATCAGCGGATTCATCGCCGGCGCCAGCAGGATCTTTCGGTTGGTGGCGAGCAGGACGGCGCTGGCGAGATCGTCGGCATGACCGCATGCCATCTTGGCCATCAGATCGGCGGTCGCCGGCGCCACCACGATCAGGTCGCAGTCGCGCGCGAGGCGAATATGGCCGGCGTCGAACTCGCTCTGGGGATCGAACAGGTCGGTATAGACACGCTCATGGGAGAGCGCGCTTGCCGCCAGTGGCGTGACGAATTGCTGCGCGGCCTTGGTCAGCACGCAGCGGACGTCGACGCGCCGCTCCTTGAGCCGGCGGATCAGGTCGAGCGACTTGTAGGCTGCGATCCCGCCGCCGATGATCAGGGTGACGCTGGCCTCGGCCACGGCGCCGGTGCGCGGGGATGGGGGAGCGGGAGACGCCGCGGGCGGCGCCGCGAACGGCGTCAGCGGCTCCTCGCGGCCCTCGATCAGCTCCCGCAGGATGACCCGGACCTCTTCCTCGACCGACCTGCGGTTCTTGGCCGAGCGCAGGCGCAAATAGGTTTTGACGCCTTCGTCGAGCTTGCGGATGGTCAGGCTGGCCATGACGCCCTCCAGCAGGGAATGATGGCAATGCTATCACATCATGAATGCATTGCAATCAATTCCCTCGGATGGCGAGCAGGATTCCGACCAGGGCGAGGGCAATGACCCAAAGGCCAATCGTCTGCCACCGAGCTTTGCGGCCCTCCGCGCGGGCCATTTCCTCGATCGTGTCCGACGACAGCATGTGGCCTTCGCGGGTCATGGTTTCCAGCTGCTCGAGCACTGTCACGGCGCGGCTCGCGATTGCAGGCAGTCCCGCCAGCACCCGGCCGAGCTCGCCGGCGCCGGACATCGCGCCCTGGATGCGGCCGACCGGGCCGAGATTTTGCGCGATCCACTCGCGCACCACGGGATCGGCGGTTTTCCAGATGTCGAGCTTGGGATCGAAGCCGCGCGCGACGCCCTCGACCACCACCATGGTCTTTTGCAGCAGGATCAGCTCGGGTCTGGTCTGCATGTCGAACAGGCCGGTGACCTCGAGCAAAAGCGTCAACAGCTTCGCCATCGAGATTTCTTCGGCGGTGCGGTTGTGGATCGGCTCGCCGATGGCGCGGATCGCCTGTGCAAAGTTCTCGACCGAATGGTGCGAGGGCACGTAGCCCGCCTCGAAATGCACCTCCGCCACGCGGCGATAGTCGCGGGTGATGAAGCCGAGCAGGATTTCGGCGAGGAAGCGCCGCTCCTTCAGGCCGAGCCGGCCCATGATGCCGAAATCGACCGCGACGAGATGTCCCGCATCGTCCAGGAACATATTTCCCGGATGCATGTCGGCATGAAAAAAGCCGTCGCGCAGCGCGTGGCGCAGAAAGCTCTGGATGACCTTGCGGCCGAGGTCGGGCAGGTCGACATGGGCCCCCTGCAGGCGCACGTGGTCGTTCAGCGCGATGCCGTCGATCCACTCCATCGTCAGCACGTTGTGCGTGGTGCGATCCCAATCGACCGTGGGCACACGGAAATCCGGATCGCCCTGCGTGTTCTCCGCCATCTCCGACAGCGCGGCCGCTTCCAGCCGCAGGTCCATCTCCATCGCGACCGAGCGCGACATGGTGTTGATGACCTCGACGAGGCGCAGGCGGCGTGCTTCCGCCGAATAGGTCTCAGCCTTGTGTGCGACGAAGAAGAAATCGGAGAGGTCGCGTCGGAAGCGCGCGGCGACGTTGGGTCGCAGCACCTTGATCGCGACCGCCTTGCGCACGCCGTCGCGTACCACCTCGCCACGATGCACCTGCGCGATCGAGGCCGCCGCAACGGGCGGGCCGAAGCTCGCGAACACCTCCGTCAGAGGACGCTCCAGCGATGTCGCGATCGCGGCTTCCGCCTCAGCTTGCGAAAACGGCGGCAGGCGATCCTGGAGGCTTTCAAGGTCGCGCGCCATGACGACGCCGACGACGTCCGGGCGTGTTGCCAGGAACTGGCCGAGCTTGAGATAGGCCGGGCCCATCCGGGTCAGCGCGCGCGACAGCCGCGGTCCGTGCTTTGGGCCGCGCCGTTCGACGAGGCGGGCAAGCTTCAGGGCGAGTTGTCCAGGCGGCGGCACCAGGCTCGGATCGACGGCGCCGAACACGCCCTCGCGCGCAAACACGATCGCGGCGCGGGCAAGACGCGCAATGTGGGTAATGGCAGAGATCACAAACGCCAGCCTGAATGCAATGCGACGATGCCGCCGGACAGGGTCTGCCAGCTCACGCGGGAGAAGCCGGCCGCGCGGATCATGTCGGCGAAGGCGTTCGGCTTGGGGAATTTGCGGATGGACTCGACGAGATACTGATACGATTCGGCATCGCCCGTGACCATGCGGCCAAGCGGCGGAATCACCTTGAACGAGAACAGGTCATAGAGACGATCGAGCCCGGGCATCTCGACCGTGGAGAACTCCAGGCACAGGAAGCGGCTGCCGGGCTTCAGCACCCGATAGGCCTCGCCAAGTGCGAGATCGATCCGCGGCACGTTGCGGATTCCGAAAGCGATCGTATATGCGTCGAAGCTGCGATCGGCAAAGGCGAGCGCTTCGGCATTGCCCTCGACGAAGTCGACCTGGGTGTCGAGATGCCGCTTCTCTGCGCGCTCGCGTCCCACGGCCAGCATGTTGGCGTTGATGTCGCAGACCGTGGCATGAAAGCCGGAGCCTGCCGCCTTGGCGGCACGGAAGGAAATATCGCCGGTGCCGCCGGCGACGTCGAGCAGCGCGAACGGCCGGTCACTCCGCGGCGGATCGAGCGCGTTGATCATGATGTCCTTCCAGACCCGGTGCAGGCCACCGGACATCAGGTCGTTCATCAGGTCATAGCGCGAGGCGACGCTGTGAAACACATCGTTCACCAGCGTCTGCTTGTCGCTCAGGGGGACGTCCCTGAAGCCAAAATGCGTGGTTTCGCCCGGCCGATCCATTACTCTACTCCACGAGGCGGACCATAGCGCGGCCGCCGCAATGGCGCTATCACACCGCCCTCATAAGGTGAATGCCTGACCATGCCTGAATTGCCCGAAGTCGAGACCGTCCGCCGCGGCCTCCAGCCCGTCATGGAAGGCGCCAAAATCGTCAAGGCAGAGGCCCGCAGGGCCGATTTGCGCTTTCCCTTTCAGCCGGATTTCGTGGCACGGCTCCAGGGCCAGGTGGTCACCGGGCTCGGCAGGCGCGCAAAATATCTCATGGCCGATCTCGCCTCCGGCGACGTGCTGTTGATGCATCTCGGCATGTCCGGCTCATTCCGCGTGATCAAGCCCAATGATGAAAAGTCACCGGGAGAATTTCACTATCCCAGGGGCAAGGACTCCTCGCACGACCACGTGCTGTTTCGCATGTCCTCGGGCGCCGACATCGTGTTCAACGATCCGCGCCGCTTCGGTTACATGAAAGTGATCGCGCGCAACGCGCTCGAGGACGAGCCGCTGTTGCGCGGGCTCGGCCCCGAGCCGCTCGGCAACGAATTCGACGCCGCGATGCTGGCGCAGTCCTGCGCCGGCAAGAAGACCAGCCTGAAGGCCGCGCTGCTCGACCAGCGTGTGGTGGCGGGGCTTGGCAACATCTATGTCTGCGAGGCGCTGCATCGCTCGCATCTGTCGCCGCGCCGGATCGCCGCCACGCTTGCCACGCGAAAGGAGGAGCCGACCGATCATGCCAAGCGGCTGGTCGGCGCGATCCATGCCGTGCTCAACGACGCCATCAAGGCGGGCGGCTCGAGCCTGCGCGATCATCGCCAGACCACCGGCGAGCTCGGCTACTTCCAGCATTCGTTCAAGGTCTATGATCGCGAAGGCGAGCCCTGCAAGACGCCGGGCTGCGGCGGCATCGTGAAGCGCTTCACCCAGAACGGACGATCGACGTTCTGGTGCCCGAAATGTCAGAAGTGAGGATCAAGCTCGCGGCCGAGAAAGCCGTGAGTCTCTGCGCGGCTGACGAACCCACCACGAGCGTCATTGCGAGCGCAGCGAAGCAATCCAGACTGTCACCGCGGAAAGATTCTGGATTGCTTCGCTGCGCTCGCAATGACGGGGCGGATGAAGCCTTCGAATGGCGAAGCGAAGCAATCCGGCCGGGCTGGTGGGCGGATTGCTTCGCAGCTTGGGCGCCCTGCTACCGGAAAACGGGGAGCCCCGCTGTCGTCTGAGCGATCGCCCCGCTCAGGACGCCAGTGTGGCTGTGCCCTTCGACGTGATCTCTGCGGCGGCGTGCAACATTCCGTCGGCGGCCGAGATGACCTGATCGATCAGCAGATTGGTCGTCGTCGCGAGGTTGAGCCGGGTCTCGATCCAATGCCAGAGCCCGCGGATCTCGGCGGCCGACTTGCCGCCGGGCGCAAATTCGTTGACCGCAAGGCCGGCGGCAAGTGAGTCCTGGTGATCGTTGCGCATTACGATCAGCGGGCGCGCGAGCACGTCGGCGAGCTCGAGCGCGGCTTCCTCGCCGAGCGTATTGGCCGCATTGTCGATGCGCTGGCCGCGGATCGGTGTCTGGTTCAGCACGAAGCCGAAGGGCCGTTTCCAGGCGCGGGCGACGCTGAGCGTCGAGGCGGTAGCCTCGATGTCAGCGACCGTGGGCCGGGCCGGGATCAGGCACAGGTCGGAATGGCGAATTGCAGCGGTGGTCGCGGCGCTGAGGCCGGCCGCGGTGTCGACGATCGCGAGCTGCAGGCCGCTCGCCGCCAGCATCTTCAAACGTGGCTCGATGTTGGAGGCCTGGTAGATCGGTTCGACCACGGGATCAGCCGTGGTGCGGCGGCGCTGCCAGTTCGACAGCGTGCCCTGCGGGTCGGTCTCGATCAGGCGAACGCTGAATCCGGCCTGCCGGGCGGCCAGCGCGAGGCCGATGGCAAGGGTGCTCTTGCCACTGCCACCCTTTTGGGTGGCCAGTACGATAGTATGCATAGATGTTGAATCCTCTGGAATGCTCGGGTCTCGGGTAACGCCACGCGAACGTGCATCGATGGTGATGCTGAGCTCTTCTCGCTCAGGACGTGCCCGGCCCGATCCAAAGGGGATCGCGGATGTCCGAATCAACGGTATGATGATGGCGGAATCTGGGATTCCGGCGAATCCGTAGCAATACTGAATCCGTAGTCGTACGTACCGCTCGTGCCCCGGACGCAGCGCAGCGCGCCAGCGGTGCGCTGCTGAGCCGGGGCCCAGAAGCCAATTGCTCAGTTGGGAATGCATGGGTTCCGGCTCGGCGGCGCGGCATTTCATGCCGCGTCTTGTCCGGGACACGAGAGAAGAAGCGTGGCCGTCGCCTGATCGTTACTTCCGCACGCAGATGACTCGCACGACGGCGGCTTTTGCATCCGTCGAGCTGCCATTGCCGGTGACATCGTTCGCCTTCAGGAAATCGCGCACGGCATCGGCAGGCACCATCACGGCCTGCGCGGCAGGCGCCGCGTTGGCGGGGCCGGCGACGACCAACGGTTTCAGCAGTGCGATGCCGGCGAACTTGCCGTCACCATCGATCGTGGCGGCGCCGGAAAATCCGACCGCCGGCGCCGGCGAAAGCGCTGCATCGCCGCCGGTGACGGGCGCCAGCGCAGTCTTGAGGCTCGAGACCGCGGCGCTGCCGCCTTGATTCTGTGGATCGGCGATGCCGATGACATCGACGGCCGTTTTGGCCGCCCCGCTCGCCAGGTTCAGCGGCTTCAATCCGCGCGCTCCGTAGATATGCAGCAGCGCAAGATCGTGCTCCTTGTCCTCCGCGAGCCGGTCGGCATTGCCATAGCCCCCGATGGTGATGGCAAGGCACCCGTCGGTCACGAGACGGTCTGTGATGATCGCGCCGTCTTCGGTAACGACGATGCCGGTGCCATATTCGACGGTTTTCCGCGGTGGTGGTCCCGCCTGCGGCATCGAGGGAAACGCGTTGAAGGCGCTCGATATCGCGATCACGACCGGCTCGACGGTGTTTTCCATGGCCTGGTCGTAGAGGATCGTCATGATCCGCACCTCGTCACCCCTGAAGGTGCCGCGCACGTAAAACTTCTTCAGGCCCTGCAATCCCGACAGCACGAAGAAGTCGGGCTTCACCACCGTGTAATCGACCTTGCGCCCGGCGGGGTCCTTCTTCTCGACTTCCGCGAGCTTTGCGGTGGTCGGGTTCGCCTCCTTGCGGCGGCTGAGCAGCACCTGCACCGTGCCGGTCGGCGAGGTCCATTTCGAGCCGTTGGCGTCGGTCGCCTGCTGCGGCACGAGCTTGCCGGGGATGCCGAGCCGCGCGCCGCTGGTAGGCTCCATCACGATCTTCCAGCCGACGCTCTCCTGCTTCTTGCGCGCCGTCTCGGTGAGTGCGGCCCGCTCCTGCGGGTTCAGCACACCGGTCGGCTTGCCGCCGTTCGCCTTCTGGTATTCCTTGATGGCGTTGACCATGCGCTCGCTGACGTCGCCGGTGATCGCGCCGTTATACTGCCCGACCCAGGCGAGGTCGGATTGCAGCAGAAGGCGCTCCGCCTGCGCCATGGCGTCCGCGGTCTCGGACGGCGTTTGCAATGCGGGACGGATCGGAACGGTCTGGACCGTCTTCGGCCTGGTGCCGGGAAGCGGCGGCGTCGTCATCTGCGCGTGCGCGCTCGCCGCGGTCACCAACACAAATGTTGCCGCGAGCATCGATCTCATGACAAATCCAACCCGGCCATTGAACGTGGGCTCATTGAAGCACATCTCGTTGGTCGCAAACAATCTCGGGGTGGTTCAGGCCTGCGATAGAGGGCGCGAAGCCATGTTCTCATGTCCTCATCCTGAGGAGCGACCTCAAGGCCGCGTCTCGAAGGATGGCCCCGGGTGACATGCGGGCCTTCAGGGTCGAGACGCGCGTTCCGCGCTCCTCACCATGAGGGTCAAGAGAGGAACGACGATGCTGAGTCCCGACGAACTCGAACGCTATGCCCGCCATATCGTGCTGCGCGATGTCGGCGGGCCGGGTCAGGCCGCGCTGAAGCAGGCCTCCGTGCTGGTGATCGGTGCCGGCGGTCTCGGCGCGCCGGCCCTGATGTATCTTGCCGCCGCCGGCATCGGCACGCTCGGCGTGGTCGATGACGACGTCGTGTCGCTCTCCAACCTTCAGCGCCAGGTCATCCAC
Source organism: Bradyrhizobium sp. UFLA05-153 (assembly GCF_054185185.1). Taxonomy (NCBI): domain Bacteria; kingdom Pseudomonadati; phylum Pseudomonadota; class Alphaproteobacteria; order Hyphomicrobiales; family Nitrobacteraceae; genus Bradyrhizobium; species Bradyrhizobium sp. UFLA05-153. The sequence goes on along the minus strand of NZ_JBBIAM010000003.1, from coordinate 105,895 downwards.
ACGACGCCCGATATCGGCCGGCACAAGGTCGAGAGCGCCGCGGAGCGGATCGCGGCCCTCAATCCGCATGTGCGCTTCGTCGGTCACGCCACCTGGCTCAACGCCGACAACGCGCTCGGCCTGATCGGCGATTACGACCTCGTGCTCGACGGCTCCGATAATTTCTCAACCCGCTATCTGGTTTCGGACGCCTGCTTCTTCGCGAAGAGGCCACTGATCACGGCCGCGCTCGGCACCTTCGACGGTTCGCTGACGACAATCCGCGCGCACGAAAAGAACGAGGCCGGCGAATTCAATCCGACCTATCGCTGCCTGTTCCCGGAGGCGCCGCCGCCGGGCACCGTACCGGCCTGCTCGGAGGCCGGCGTGATGGGTGCGCTCGCCGGTGTGCTTGGCTCGATGATGGCGCTGGAAGCAATCCGCGAGATCGTCGGCTTCGGCGAGGGCCTGGTCGGCCGTCTGTTGATGCTGGATGCGCGCGCGATGCGCTTCGAGACGCTGCGCTACGCGCGCGATCCGGCCAATCCGCTCAACGGCGATGGACCCGTCTTCGACGATCTGAGCATCCACCGCGAGTAGTGGCGGGCTTGCTCAGCGCGCGAGCGGCCGCTCGCTGTCCAGATGTGCCATCTGCTCGGCGGCATAGCGCGTGCCGGAGGCGACATCCGGCGGGAAGGCTTTTGCGAGCGCCGCAAGATGCGCCGGCGTCAGTGTCACCTTGGTCGAGCCGAGCGCCTCGGTGAGACGGTTGCGGGTGCGGGCGCCGACCAGCGGCACGATCTCCTTGCCCTGCGCCGCCACCCACGCGATCGCGACCTGCGCCGGCGTGGCACCGATCTCGGTAGCGATCGCACGCAGCGAGTCGACAAGCGCGAGATTGGCGTCGAGGTTCGCCCCGTGGAAGCGCGGGGTCATCAACCGGTAATCCCTGCCGGCCTTGCCGCTGTCCTTTGTCCAGTGGCCGCTGATCAGACCGCGCGACAGCACGCCATAGGCGGTGATGCCGATGCCGAGCTCGCGGCAGGTCTTCAAAATATCGCGCTCGATGCCGCGCGCGATCAGCGAATATTCGATCTGGAGATCGACGATCGGATGTACGGCGTGCGCGCGGCGAATGGTGTCGGAGCCAACCTCGGACAGGCCGATATGCCTGATGTAGCCGGCCTTCACCAGCTCGGCGATTCCGCCGATCGTCTCCTCGATCGGAACATTGGGATCGAGCCGCGCCGGGCGATAGATGTCGATGTAATCGGTGCCGAGCCGCTGAAGCGAATAGGCGAGGAAGTTCTTGATCGCGGCCGGCCGGCAATCGATTCCGGCGAATTCACCGGCGGGTCCGCGCAGCGCGCCGAATTTGACGCTGAGCTGCACCTTGTCGCGCGGGCGATCCTTCAACGCTTCCCGGATCAGCATTTCATTGTTGCCCATGGCGTAAAAGTCGCCGGTGTCGAGCAGCGTGATGCCCGCATCGAGCGCCGCATGGATCGTGGCGATGCTCTCATCGCGGTCGGCCGGTCCGTAGACCTCCGACATGCCCATGCAGCCGAGACCGATCGCAGTGACGGTGGGGCCGGTTGAACCGAGTTTGCGCTGTTCCATGATGGCTCTCCTCGAATGGCGGGCAGGCTGCGCCGCGCGATGAGGTCAGATATGCGCATGGCCGATTACGCCGATAAGCTGGACAATTCAGAATAGCTTGTTCATCATATCGAACAATGGCCGATCCTGACCTGCGTGATCTCGACGTCTTCGTTGCTGTCGCCCGCACCCGCAACTTCCGGCGCGCGGCGCAGGACATTCGCGTATCCGTGTCGAGTCTCAGTCAGCGCCTACGAGATCTGGAGGAGCGCCTCGGCGTCCGTCTGATGAATCGCACCACCCGCAGCGTCGCGCTGACCGAGGCAGGCGAGCTGCTGCTGTCGCGCGTGGCCCCGGCGCTGCGGGATGTTGGTAATGCCCTCGATCAGGTCCGGGGCCTGCGCGAGGTTGCGTCGGGCCGCCTGCGCATCAATGCGCCGCCGCCGGCGGTCGATCTGGTGTTGGCACCGATGGTCGGGCCGTTCCTCGCGGCCTATCCGCAGGTCGATCTCGACATCGTTTCCGAAAGCGGTTTCGTCGACATCGTCAGTGCGGGCTTCGATGCCGGCGTGCGCTATGGCGAGCATCTCGCGCAGGACATGGTGGCGATCTCGCTGAGCGGTCCGCAAAGCTATGTCGTCGTCGCATCACCCGATTACGTCGCGCGGCGCGGCATGCCCCGGCACCCGAAAGATTTGCTCGACCATGATTGCATCCGCGCCCGCTACAGCAGCGGCGTCATGCACGATTGGGAATTCGAGAAGGGCGGCCAGATCATGAAAGTCGATCCACCGGCCAAGCTGATCTCGACCAACATGGGTCTTGCCATGCGTGCCGCGCTGGACGGCGCTGGCATCTGGGCAAGCCTTGATGGCTATGTCGGCGAAGCCCTGAAGTCCGGTGCACTGGTGAGCATGCTGGAGGATTGGTGCGAGCCGTTTCCGGGACCGTTCCTGTACTATCCGAGCCGGCGCCAAACGCCGCCCGCGCTGCGCGCCTTCATCGATTTCGTCGCCGGCTGGCGCAAACGCGAGACGCGCGAACAATAAATCTCAGAGCATGCTCGGTAGCACGCGATCCGGCGGCTTGTGAGCGTCGAGGAAGGTGCGGATGTTGATGATCACCTTCTCGCCCATGTCGACGCGGCCTTCGATGGTGGCCGAGCCCATGTGCGGCAGCAGCGTCACCTTGCCGGCTTTGGCGAGCCGCACCAGCTTCGGATTGACCGCGGGCTCGTGCTCGTAGACGTCGAGACCGGCGCCGCCGATCTCGCCGGCTTCGATCAGCTTGATCAGCGTGTCCTCGTCGGTCACCTCGCCGCGCGCGGTGTTGACGATATAGGCCTCTTTCCGGATCAGCTTCAGCCGCCGTGCCGAGAGCAGGTGATAGGTCGCGGGCGTGTGCGGACAGTTCACCGAGATGATGTCCATCCGCGCCAGCATCTGGTCGAGGCTTTCCCAATAGGTCGCGCCAAGCTCCTCGGCGATCTTCGGGGCGACGGGACGGCGATTGTGATAGTGGATCTGCAGGCCGAAGGCGCGGGCACGGCGCGCCACGGCCTGGCCGATGCGGCCCATGCCGACAATGCCGAGGCGCTTGCCGCCGATGCGATGGCCGAGCATCCAGGTCGGCGACCAGCCCGCCCAGGGTTTGCCTTCCGTGAGCACCGAGGCGCCCTCGATCAGCCGGCGCGGCACCGCGAGGATCAGCGCCATGGTCATGTCGGCGGTGTCCTCGGTCAGAACCTTCGGCGTGTTGGTGACGGTGATGCCGCGCGCATGCGCCGCCTCGACGTCGATATTGTCGACACCGTTGCCGAAATTCGCGATCAGGCGAAGCTTGCAGTCGGGCTGGTTGATGATGTCGGCGTTGATATGGTCGGTCACCGTCGGGACCAGCACCTCGGCCGTGCGCGCGGCCTCCGCGATCTGCTCCCGCGACATCGGGGTGTCGTCAAGATTGATCCGGGCGTCGAACAATTCGCGCATGCGCGTCTCGATCGAGTCCGGCAGCTTGCGTGTCACGACGACGAGGGGTTTTTTCTTGACCGACATGTCCTGCTCTCATGAGGCTTCGCTGGCCGCCTCTGTGGTCAAAGGCTTACCGTTCAGACCTCATTAACCCGGTTGTTCGACACTGGCCTTGCCGCATCGTCCCCGGCGTTTCCTTCAAGCTCTCCCGACGTTTCCGGCCGGAAAATCGGGCCAAACTGGTTTGTTAGACGCTCGTCCTCTCTAGCAGATGGCCGGGCCAAGACAAGAACCACGGCAGCGGAGGGAAAGACCCGCGTGGGGCGGGGAGAGGGACATGCGGCATGGATTTGGAAGTGATTTCTCGGAATTCGGCTCGCTTGCGCCAGGGTTCCGGCAGGAGACGGGTCGTGATGGCGTTGGGGCGTTTTTGGTCGGTGGTGGTGCTCGTCTTGGGTTGGCTGGGCGCATCGGTCAGCCCCGGACATTCGGCCAAGGACGCGGTTCAGACCGCGAGCGGCCTTCCCGTGCCGCGCTATGTCAGCCTCAAATCCGACCATGTGAATGTCCGCGCCGGCCCGACCAAGGACAACGATGTGGCCTGGGTCTACACCCGCGCCGGCCTGCCGGTCGAAATCACCGCCGAGTTCGAGAACTGGCGCCGGGTGCGCGATTCCGAAGGCGCCGAGGGCTGGGTCTATCATTCATTGCTGTCGGGGCGCCGCACCGCGGTCGTCACCATGAAGCACAAGGACGATCTCGCGCCGATCTATGATCGCGCCGACACCGAGAGCTCGGTCGCCGCAAAGCTCCAGGCCGGCGTCGTCGCCCAGGTCAAGAAGTGCACCACAGGCTGGTGCCACGTCACGGGCAACGGTTTCGACGGCTGGATCCAGCAGGAGCGGCTCTGGGGCGTCTACTCCGACGAGCTGGTGAACTGACGCCGCAGGCGTCATCCGGGGGGCGATGCGTCAGCATCGCAATCCGGGATCTCGAGATCCCCCGAAGCGCATTGCGCTCGGAGGTCTGGTGCTCGCGCACCATCCCGGAATGACCACGCAAATAAAAATGGCCGGGACAAGCCCGGCCATGACGATCTCTCGTCCTGTTTCGAGAACTCAGCGCTTCTTGCGCAGGCGCACCACCATGTCGATGCGCGCGATCTCGTAGCCCTCGGGCACGTCGGGCATCTTCGAGAGCGCCAGATGCGGGTCGGGAATGTCGACCAGCTCGTGGCTGTTCTCGAGATAATAGTGGTGGTGCGTGGTGACGTTGGTGTCGAAATAGGTCTTGGTGCCGTCGACGCTGACCTGGCGCAGCAGACCGGCATCGGTAAGCTGGTTCAGCGTGTTGTAGACGGTCGCCAGCGACACCGGAACCTTGGCCAGCGTCGCTTCCTCGTAGAGCATTTCGGCGGTGAGGTGCCGGGCGCCCTTGCCGAACAGCAGCCAGCCCAGCGCCATGCGCTGGCGCGTCGGGCGAAGCCCGGCGGCCTGGAGCATTTCGTTGACGTCGTGCCACGGGCAGCCGGTCAGGGCCGGCTGGCGTCCGGAGTGGAGGGACGCGGAATGGGCGGTTTCGTCATGGTGGTTCGGGGCGCTATCGCTCATTTCCGATTTCAGGGCACGCGAGGAAAAACACTATTGTTCTGCAATATATGGACGGATAGATGCAGATGCAAGTTTCTCGCAACTAGAGCGGTTCTAAGTCGGTCCGGAACCGGGACGAGATGCGATCATTTTACCCTGTAAAGGGCGCTTTGACGCCGGGAGGGCCTATGATAGAGAGCGCGCGGTCCCGCTTAACCGATTTTGGCGCAGCCGGGCTCAACGAGGCTTGGCCCGCGGTCCGTCCGGTCACGCGGTTTTCGCGCCTGACAACGGCGAATGGCGCTCCTTCCGTCGAGAAACGGGGCCATTCTCGCCAAAACTGCCCCATCGGGATTTGAACAGAGGCTCCGGGATGCTGAACAGGCGCAACGGTTACGAATACGAGGATTTGCTGGCGTGTGCCCGCGGCGAGATGTTCGGCCCAGGCAACGCCCAGTTGCCGCTGCCGCCGATGCTGATGTTCGACCGCATCACGGAAATTTCGGATACCGGCGGCGAGTTCGGCAAGGGACTGGTGCGGGCCGAGCTCGACGTCAAGCCGGACCTCTGGTTCTTCGGCTGCCATTTCAAGAACGACCCGGTGATGCCGGGCTGCCTAGGCCTCGACGCGCTCTGGCAGATGGTCGGGTTCTACCTCGGCTGGATCGGCGGCGAGGGTCGCGGCCGCGCGCTGGGGTTGAGCGAGTTGAAGTTCGGCGGCCAGGTGCTGCCCGAGGCCCGCAAGGTCGTGTACCAGGTCGATATCAAGCGCGTAATGCGCTCAAAGCTGGTGTTGGGCATTGCCGACGGGTGGCTTTCGGTCGACGACACGATTATCTATCGCGCCAAGGATCTGAAGGTCGGCCTGTTCAAGCAGGGCACGAGCCTGGGCTGAAGCAAGGCGCATCAATTTGAAGGCGACAACGATTAGGGCGAGGCGGTCATGAGGCGGGTTGTGGTCACCGGGATGGGCATTGTCTCGTCCATCGGAAACAACACCCAGGAAGTGCTTGCGAGCCTTCACGAGGCGAAGTCAGGCATCTCGCGGGCAGAGAAATATGCCGAGATGGGCTTCCGCTCGCAGGTGCAGGGCGAGCCGACGCTCGATCCCGCCGCTGTGATCGACCGGCGCGCGATGCGCTTCCTCGGCCAGGGCGCCGCGTGGAATCACATCGCAATGGAGCAGGCGATCCAGGATTCCGGCCTCGGGCCCGACGAAGTCTCCAACATCCGCACCGGCATCATCATGGGCTCAGGCGGCCCGTCGGCCCGCACCATCGTCGAATCCGCCGACATTACCCGCAGCAAGGGACCGAAGCGTGTCGGACCTTTCGCGGTGCCGAAGGCGATGTCGTCGACGGCGTCCGCGACGCTCGCGACCTGGTTCAAGATCAAGGGCGTGAACTATTCGATCTCGTCGGCCTGTGCGACGTCGAACCATTGCATCGGCAATGCCTACGAGACGATCCAGATCGGCAAGCAGGACGTCATCTTCGCCGGCGGTTGCGAGGAATTGGACTGGTCGCTGTCGGTCCTGTTCGACGCCATGGGCGCGATGTCCTCGAAATACAACGACACGCCCGCCACCGCCTCGCGTCCCTATGACGTCAATCGCGACGGCTTCGTCATCGCAGGCGGCGCCGGTGTGCTGGTGCTGGAAGAGCTCGAGCATGCCAAGGCGCGCGGCGCGCGCATCTATGGCGAGATCGTCGGTTATGGCGCGACGTCGGATGGTTACGACATGGTCGCGCCGTCGGGTGAAGGCGCCGAGCGCTGCATGCGCATGGCGATGTCGACCGTCAAGACCAAGGTCGATTACATCAACCCGCACGCCACCTCGACGCCGGCGGGTGATCCGCCGGAGATCGAGGCGATCCGGAAGGTGTTCGGCGTCGGCGAGAAGTGCCCGCCGATCTCCGCCACCAAGGCGCTCACCGGCCATTCGCTGGGCGCAACCGGCGTGCAGGAGGCGATTTACTCGCTGCTGATGATGAACAACGGCTTCATCTGCGAGAGCGCGCACATCCAGGAGCTCGATCCGGTGTTCGCCGACATGCCGATCGTGCGCAAGCGCATCGACAACGCCAAAATCGGCACCGTGCTGTCGAACTCCTTCGGCTTCGGCGGCACCAACGCCACGCTGGTGTTCAGCCGGCTGGATGCGTGATTGTTTGATTTGGTCATGCCCCGCGAAGGCGGGCCATCCAGTACGCCGCGGCCTCTCGATTTATCACGAACCGTCCTGGAATACTGGATCGCCCGCTCCAGTGCGCAAGTGCGCACAAGGCGGGCGATGACGCCGAAATGGGAGCTATGAGGCGATGGAAGGTCTGATGAAAGGCAAGCGCGGTCTGATCATGGGCATCGCCAATGATCACTCGATCGCCTGGGGCATGGCGAAGGCGCTGCATGCCCACGGCGCCGAGCTTGCCTTCACCTTCCAGGGCGATGCCCTAGGCAAGCGCGTCAAGCCGCTGGCGGAGTCTCTTGGCGTGGAATTGGTGCTGCCTTGCGACGTCGAGGACATCGCCAGTGTCGATGCCACATTCGCTGCCTTGCGCGAAAAGTGGGGCAAACTCGATTTTGTGATCCACGCGATCGGCTTTGCCGACAAGAACGAGCTGAAGGGCCGCTACGCCGACACCAGCCGCGAGAATTTTTCGCGCACCATGGTGATCTCCTGCTTCTCGTTCACGGAAGTGGCCAAGCGCGCTGCCGAACTGATGACGGAGGGCGGCAGCATGATCACGCTGACCTTCGGCGCCTCCATGCGCGCGATGCCGAATTACAACGTGATGGGCGTGGCCAAGGCGGCGCTGGAAGCCTCGGTGCGTTATCTCGCCGCCGATTTCGGTCCACGAGGCATCCGCGTCAATGCGATCTCTGCAGGCCCCATCCGCACGCTCGCCGGCTCGGGCATCGGCGAGGCACGCGCGATGTTCGCTTTCCAGCAGAAGCATGCGCCGCTCCGCCGCGGCGTCACGCTCGACGAACTCGGCGGCTCGGCGCTGTATCTGCTGTCGGATCTGTCCGGCGGCGTCACCGGCGAGGTGCACTACGTCGATTCCGGCTACAACATCGTCCTGATGCCGAAGCCGGAAGATCTGAAGGCGGAATGAGCCTTCCGAGGCCCGACCGGGGCCGCGGCGCCTCCTCGCACCCCACGATCATGGGGCAGACTCGGCAATAGGATGATGTTTCCTGCGCCCGGTAGCGCCGCACGACCGGCGCGTCCCGCGGTTCGGGAGGAATCTTGCCGATGGTGCGTGCGATCTGTCGCGCGGGTGTGCTCGCGTCCATTGCGGGCGCTGCCCTGACCTGCGCGAGCTTCCCTGTCCTGGCACAGTCGGCGATCTGGGATTCGGCCCTGTCCAATACGCACTGGTACGTGCCGACGGCACAATTGCTGGCCTACGCTGCGCCGAAAACCAGTTTTTCGAATCCGATTCCAATCGGCGATCAGACGCTGTGGTCGCTATCCACCGCGACGAATGGATCATTCACCGGGACCAGCGTCGCGCAGCTCAAGATCGGGTCGGCGCTCGTGACCGACACCTCCACGATCCAGGGCTTCGTGACGACGGCGGGGCAGATCACGATGCTGTTCACGCCGACCTCGGGAGGCGCCGTGACCGTCGGCCTCGGCAACATGCGATCTATCAACGGTGTAACGGAGATGGAAATGCAGATGATCACGGGGGATAGCCTCCTCGTGACCCACTGGGCCTATATGCTGCCCTATGACCCCGCGACCTTCACGCCGCCGCCCTCGCAGGCCGTCCCGGCCAATTCGGTGCCGCAATGGGCATGGACGGCCGGCACCCCGTGGCGGATCGTCAGTCCCGCCCTGTTCGGCACGTCCACTCCCGGACGTTTCGTCATCACGAATTATCAGAACGGATATTTCTGGGGCGTCGGTATCGCGCCCACAGGCGGTGCCACCAGTTTCACCCTGCTGGGCTCCGTGACGCCGGAGGGCAACGTTCTCTTCAACACGCTGTCACGCGGCAATCTCACCAGTCTCTATGGGACCGCAAGCGGCGACGCGTCGGGTTCGCAGATGCTGGTCAGCACCTACGACCTGACGGGCAATCCGACCGGCGCGATAGCCTACCTGTCGCTGGTGCAGCCCTATGCCGACACCCTGCGATCCCAGAACAACCGGGCAGGGATTGGCGCGGCCGACACGCTCTACCAAATGTCCACGGCGTCGCTTGGCTGGACGGGCTCCATGGTGCCGGGCTTCCTCGCCCTGGACAATCTGAGCGGTCCGAGCCTGTCCAACGCCATCAATCAGACATTGCCCGTTCTCACCGGCGCGGCGTCGCAGGCGACCTATGCGACGCAGCGCGCGCTTCAGCAGGCCGTCACGGGACGTCTTGACGACATTCGTGGGCTCAGCTCCGGCGTTGTGCCCGAGCGGAACGTCTGGATGAAGCCGTTCGGCGGCATCGTCCGGCAGGGAAGCCTCGATGGCGTCCCCGGATACAACGCCTCCGGCGGCGGCGTAGCCGTCGGCGCGGACGCTGCGATTTCGCCACGCGCGATGCTTGGCGGCGTGTTTGCCTATTCCCGTCAGGCGATCACGGGAAGCGAGGATGCGATTCCCAATCGGCTCGCCATCGATTCATATCAGCTGGGACTCTACGGCGCTTACGCGGTCAGCCGCGACCTTCACGTCGATGCCCAGCTTGACGGCGCGCTCAATGACAATGGAGAAAGTCGCTCGCTGACTTTCATCAACAACACCGCAGCAGGAAACTATCGGTCCTACAGCGCTCACGTCGGTGTTGCGGTCAAGAAGCAGATCCCGCTCGAGGTTGGACTTACGCTCGTTCCGTCATTTCGACTGGACTACGGACAGGTGCGTTCGCCCGCCTATCAGGAAAATGGTGCCGGCGGCTTCAGCCTCAACGTCGATTCGCAAGTCTATCGGGAGCTGACCCTAACGACGGGGCTCAAGGGCGCGTATCAGCTGGCGAGGCAAGCCTATCTCACCGGCGAAGTCGGGATCGGCTACAACGCGTGGAATCGGGGATTACAGATCAGCGCGACATTTGCCGGAGGTGGCACGAGCTTCGTCACCAACGGTCTCAACCTCTCGCCATGGATCTACTCGGCGGGCCTCGGACTGGTCATTGCCGGCAGCAACCGTGTCGATCTCGGCATTCGGTACGGCCTCCAGGCCACGACGTCCGGATTGCTGCAGCAATCCGGTCTGGCCGTCCTTAAGGTCAGGCTTTGAGTCCGACGCAGTCGCCTCACCCCGCCGCGATCTTCTCTGCGCGCTGGAATGCCGGCCGCGCCACGCAGCGGGCGATATAAGCGTCGAAACTGGGGCGCGGCGGCACCAACTTGAACATCCGCACGGCGAAGTTCAGCCCCGAGCCGATCACGATGTCAGCGGCCGTGAACTCGTCGCCAAGGATCCATGGTCCCTTGGCCAGCGCGGTGTCGAGGACGTCGAACACTTGCGTCGCGCTGCCCCAGGCCGCTGTGGAGGTGGGCACCTCGAGCTTGGTGAAGATCTGGATCAACCCGGGCTCGATGCAGGCCGGCCCGAAGAACAGCCATTGCAGGTATCGTGCGCGACGCGGATCGGTCGGCGCCGGCGCGAGCTTCGTCTCCGGATAGCGATCGGCGACATAGGCGCAGATCGCGGCCGCCTCGCCGAGCGCGGCATCGCCATCGACCAGGGCCGGTACCTTGCCCATCGGATTGATCTTCAAGTACTCCGGCGCCTTCTGCGCGCCCGTCGTGATGTCGGTCAGTACACGCTCATAGGGCAGGCCGGTTTCTTCCATCAGCCAGAGCGCGGAGAAGGAGCGCGAGCGGGGCGACCAGTAGAGCTTGATCATGGGATCTCACCTTTCATCGGGACGCGATTTTCCTCGTGCATCGCGCGTCTTGTGCAACTTGGCAAGTCGCTACGGCTGGGGTTGCGATGCATGTTTCACGCGAGATGTTGGTCAACGCTCCCTTTCCGCACGCTTTGGTACAACGTCATCAAAATGCACAAGACACTGAAAATGAGCCTGCAATCGCCGCTGGCGTGTCGCAGACGCTTTGGTCGATGGACGATCTCTGCGAGAAGATGGACGCTGTTGCGCCGAAGCCTGGAAAGCGCAGCCCCTACAAAAAGCACGTTGCCGTCACTCTCTAAAGGCCGTGACGCGGATTTCGACGTGCATCTTGGGGTCGCCAAGTACCGCGACGCCCAGGCACGTCCCGGCTTATGATCGGGCATCCGAAGGCGAAACTGCCGCGCCATCTCCGCTGTAGCTGCAAGGATCGTCCCGTCCGGTTCCGGCGTATGGTATGAGTTGATGTGAGCGACGTTTGCCCAATCAAGCCCGACCTCATTCAGCATGAAGGCCACATTATCGAAGGCTTGATTGATCTCTGCCTCAATCGGAACGCCGACCGGGAAATCGAGCGTATCAGGATGCCAGCCGCCTTGGCCGGATAACTCAACTCGGCCATCGGTCTCCAAGACCATCGAATAGCTGTATTCTCTGGCGTTCTTTTCGCCCCAAGCGCCCGGAGAATTAAGCTTGAACCTCGCCACATTGCTCTCCCGTCGCGAGCATCGCGAGCCTATCGCAGGCAGCCCTTCATTTCAAACTAGGACACTACCTGGCAATCGATCGACGCTGTTCTTTCTGCGCCACCGATAGCACTTCATCATGAAGCCCGTTGCCGTCGCGATCTCTTCCCGCTCGAACATGAAGCCCTCGCGCTCGTACCAGCGCCAGGCCTTCTCGTTCTCACGCACGCAGCGCAGGACGATCTCGTCGGGCAACTGCGTCCGCGTGAAGGCGAGCAGCTGCCGGCCGAGCGAGCGTCCCTGATAGCTTGGCGCGACGAAGAGCATGTCGAGATAGAGTTTTGGCAGATGCAGCGCCAGCATGGCGGCGATCACGCCATGATCATCGGCGACAAAGAGGCTCCAGCCATCCTCGATCTCGCGCCGCACGCGCGCGCGCAGGTTCGCGAGCAGGAAATTGCTTGCCTCCGCCAGGCCGGTCGAGACCCAGCTCTCCATCCACACGCGGGCGATCTCGTCGTATTCGTGCGGCTCGGCAGGACGGATGACCGGAGTGGACATGGGTATGATCGATCAGGCCCTGCGTGGAGCGGCTGTTGCCGCATGCCGTGCGCGCACCTTGCCGGCCGACAGGCACACCACTTCGGAGATTTGCAGGAGCTGCCGCGCCAGCGGGCTGGTCTTGCGCCAGACCATGCCAATGGTGCGCGAGGGTTGCGGATCGGCGAAGCGCGCGACCGACACGGAGGCCGAGCGCGTCTCCACCGGCAGGGCCACTTCCGGGATCAAGGTCACGCCGATGCCGGCGCTGACCATCTGAACCAGCGTCGACAGCGAATTCGCATCCAGCATCTCGCGCGGCGGGGCCGATTGCATGTTGCAGAACGACAGCGCCTGGTCGCGGAAACAATGTCCTTCCTCGAGCAGCAAGAGCCGCATCTCGCGCATCATCTCGCGTGAGGGCACCGGCGTTCCCTCATCCGTGCCCGGTCGCACCAGCAGGAATTTTTCCTCGAACAATGCAACTTCGGTCAACGATGGTTCAGAGACCGGCAGCGCGACGATCGCGGTGTCGAGCCGGCCTTCGGTCAGCTCCTGGATCAGCTTGGGTGTCATCGTCTCGCGCACGCGGATATCGAGCTCCGGATGCAGGCGCGTGAGGTTCTTGGTGATCGTGGGCAGCAGATAGGGCGCGATCGTCGGGATCATGCCAATGCGCAGGCGGCCGGCGAAGCGGTCGCGCGAGGCGCGCGCGAAGTCGCCGAGCTCATCGACCGAGCGCAGGATCTCGCGCACGCGCTGGGCGAGCTCCTCGCCGAAGCGCGTGAGTGCGACCTGGCGCGCGCTGCGCTCGAGCAAGAGGCCGCCGAGCGTCTCCTCCATTTCCTTGATCTGCATCGACAGCGCCGGCTGCGAGATCGAGCAGGCTTCCGCCGCGCGCCCGAAATGGCCGAGACGCGCCAGCGCATCGAAATATCGGAGCTGCCGCAGCGTCAGATTTATCATCAGAAAATCCTATCGCAGCGATCATTAAAGTCAACTTTACCTGATAAGAGGGGGCGCCTAGAGTCGCTTGACCTGGGTCATGGCGAAGTTCGACGCCACCAGAGGAGGTATTCATGGACGATCAAGCAAAATGCCCGTTCACGGGCGGCAAACCCGCACCCTCGAACCGCGAGTGGTGGCCGAACCAACTGGATGTCCAGGTCCTGCACCGGAATTCCGATCTGTCGGATCCGATGGGCGAGGACTTCGACTATGCCAAGGAATTCAAGACGCTCGACCTGAATGCGGTCGTCAAGGACCTGCATGCGCTGATGACCGACTCCCAGGAGTGGTGGCCGGCCGACTTCGGTCACTATGGCGGCCTGATGATCCGCATGGCCTGGCACAGCGCGGGCACTTACCGCATCACCGACGGTCGCGGTGGCGCCGGTGCCGGTCAGCAGCGCTTCGCGCCGCTGAACAGCTGGCCCGACAACGCCAACCTCGACAAGGCCCGCCGGCTCCTGTGGCCGATCAAGCAGAAGTACGGCCGCAAGATCTCGTGGGCCGACCTGATGATTCTCGCCGGCAACGTCGCGCTGGAGTCGATGGGCTTCAAGACGTTCGGTTTTGCGGGTGGTCGCGCCGACGTCTGGGAGCCGGAAGAATTGTATTGGGGGCCCGAAGGCACGTGGCTGGGCGATGAACGCTACAGCGGCGAACGCCAGCTCGCCGAGCCGCTCGGCGCGGTGCAGATGGGCCTCATCTACGTCAATCCGGAAGGACCGAACGGCAAGCCGGATCCGGTCGCGGCCGCCAAGGACATCCGCGAGACGTTCTTCCGCATGGCGATGAACGACGAGGAGACCGTCGCGCTGATCGCCGGCGGCCACACCTTCGGCAAGACCCACGGTGCGGGCGATCCGTCTCTCGTCGGACCCGAGCCGGAAGCCGGTGCGCTGGAAGATCAGGGTCTCGGCTGGAAGAGCAAGCACGGCACGGGCATCGGCGCCGACGCGATCACTGGTGGTCCGGAAGTCACCTGGACGCAGACGCCGACGAAGTGGAGCAACTATTTCTTCGAGAACCTGTTCGGTCACGAATGGGAGCTGACCAAGAGCCCCGCGGGCGCGCAGCAGTGGAAGGCCAAGGTGACCGAGGCGGTCATTCCGGACGCGTTCGACAAGTCCAAGAAGCATGTTCCGACCATGCTCACGACCGACCTCTCGCTGCGTTTCGATCCGGCCTATGAGAAGATCTCGCGGCGCTTCCTCGCGCATCCCGACCAGTTCGCGGACGCCTTTGCCCGCGCCTGGTTCAAGCTCACCCACCGCGACATGGGTCCGATCGCGCGCTACCTCGGCCCGCTGGTGCCGAAGGAGACGCTGATCTGGCAGGATCCGATTCCGGCCGTCGATCATGAGCTCGTCAGCGAGCACGAGGTCGCTGGCCTGAAGACGAAGATCCTGGCTTCCGGCCTCTCGGTGTCCGAGCTGGTCTCCACGGCCTGGGCATCGGCCTCGACCTTCCGCGGCTCCGATAAGCGCGGTGGCGCCAACGGCGCGCGTATCCGCCTTGCCCCGCAGAAGGACTGGGAGGTCAACCAGCCGGCCCAGCTCTCCAAGGTGCTCGGCAAGCTCGAGGCGATCCAGAAGGAGTCCAACGCGGGCAAGAAGAAGGTCTCGCTTGCCGACCTCATCGTCCTCGGCGGTGGCGCCGCGGTCGAGAAGGCTGCGAAGGACGCCGGTATCGACGTGAAGGTGCCGTTCACGCCGGGCCGCATGGATGCGTCGCAGGAGCAGACGGACGTTCCGTCCTTCGCGCCACTCGAGCCGCGGGCTGACGGCTTCCGCAACTATGTCGGCGGCAAGCATCAGTTCCTGAGGCAGGAGGAAGCTTTGGTGGACCGGGCGCAGCTGCTCGTGCTCACCGCGCCGGAGCTGACGGTTCTCGTCGGCGGTCTGCGCGTGCTCGGTGCCAACGCAGGTGGTTCGAAGAACGGCGTGTTCACGGCGAAGCCGGGGACGCTGACCAACGACTTCTTCGTCAACCTGCTCGACATGAGCACGCAGTGGGCGCCGGTTGCCAACGGCGCGTATGAGGGACGTGACCGCAAGACCAATGCGGTCAAGTGGACCGCGACCCGCGCCGACCTGATCTTCGGCTCGCACTCCCAGCTCCGCGCCTTCGCCGAAGTCTATGCGAGCGCGGATTCGAAGCAGAAGTTCGCCAAGGACTTCGTCGCGGCCTGGACCAAGGTGATGAACGCCGATCGCTTCGACATCGCCTGAGGTGCTCTACCTCTTCCCGCTGGGGAGAGGTGAAGGAAAACAAAAAGGGCGGCCGAGAGGCCGCCCTTCGTGTTTGCAGTGCCGAGAGATTTACTCGCCGGCCGCTTCGCGCGGAGCCTGCTGGCCCTCGGTAGCCTTCTGCTTGGCCTCGAGGTCCTCGCCGGTCTGCTGGTCGACCGCCTTCATCGACAGGCGGGTCTTGCCGCGATCGTCGAAGCCGAGCAGCTTGACCTTGACCTTGTCGCCTTCCTTGACGACGTCGGTGGTCTTTTGCACGCGGCTGGCAGCGAGCTGGCTGATGTGGACGAGGCCGTCCTTGGAACCGAAGAAGTTCACGAAGGCGCCGAACTCCATCACCTTGACGACGGTGCCGTCATAGATCTGGCCGACTTCGGGCTCGGACGCGATCGACTTGATCCACTTGATCGCGGCCTTCATCGCCTCGCCGTCGCTGGAGGCGACCTTCACGGTGCCGTCGTCCTCGATGTTGACCTTGGCGCCGGTCTTCTCGACGATCTCGCGGATCACCTTGCCGCCGGTGCCGATCACTTCGCGGATCTTGTCGGTCGGGATCTTGAAGGTCTCGATGCGCGGCGCATATTCGCCGAGCTCGGCGCGGGCCGCGGTCAGGGCCTTCGCCATCTCGCCGAGGATGTGGATGCGGCCTTCCTTGGCCTGGCCAAGCGCCACCCGCATGATCTCCTCGGTGATGCCCTCGATCTTGATGTCCATCTGGAGCGAGGTGATGCCCGCTTCCGTGCCGGCGACCTTGAAGTCCATGTCGCCGAGATGGTCTTCGTCACCGAGAATGTCCGAGAGAACCGCGAAGCGCTTGTCTTCGAGGATCAGGCCCATCGCGATGCCGGCGGTCGGCCGCTTCAACGGCACGCCGGCGTCCATCAGGGCGAGCGAAGCGCCGCAGACCGATGCCATCGAGGACGAGCCGTTGGACTCGGTGATCTCCGACACCACGCGCGTGGTGTAGGGGAATTCGTGGTGCGGCGGCAGCACGGGATGGATCGCGCGCCAGGCGAGCTTGCCGTGGCCGATCTCCCGACGCTTGGTGCCGCCGAGGCGCCCGGTTTCGCCGACCGAGTAGGGCGGGAAGTTGTAGTGCAGCAGGAAGGTTTCCTTGTACGTCCCCGACAGCGCGTCGATGTACTGCTCGTCCTCACCGGTGCCGAGCGTGGTCACGACCAGCGCCTGGGTCTCGCCGCGGGTGAACAGCGCCGAACCGTGGGCGCGCGGCAGCACGCCAACTTCCGCGACGATGTTGCGGACCGTCTTGACGTCGCGGCCGTCGATGCGCTTGCCGGTATCGAGGATGTTCCAGCGAACGATCTTGGCTTCCAGCTCCTTGAACACGGCGGCGACACGGAGCTTGTCGTATTTCGGCTCCTGCCCTTCCGGGAAGAAGTGCGCCAACACCTTTTCCTTGGCGGCGCCGACGGCGGCGTAGCGTTCCTGCTTGATCGGGATCGCGTAGGCGGTGCGCAGCTCCTGCTCGATCAGGCCGAGCATCTCCTTCTCGATCGCGGAATTGTCGATCGCGACGACTTCGCGCGGTTCCTTGGCGGCCTTCTCGGCGAGCTCGATGATCGCGTTGATCACCGGCTGGAAGTGGCGGTGACCGAACATCACCGCGCCGAGCATGATGTCCTCGTTGAGCTCCTTGGCTTCCGATTCCACCATCAGCACGGCGTCGGCGGTGCCGGCGACGACGAGGTCGAGCTGGGTATCGACCATCTCGTCGAGGGTCGGGTTGAGCACGTACTCGTCATTGACGAAGCCGACGCGGGCGGCGCCGATCGGACCCTTGAAGGGCGCGCCGGACAGCGTCAGCGCGGCCGATGCGGCAACCAGCGCCACGATATCGGGATCGTTCTCCATATCGTGCGACAGCACGGTGACGATCACCTGCGTCTCGTTGCGCCAGCCGTCGACGAACAGCGGACGGATCGGACGGTCGATCAGGCGGGAGACCAGCGTCTCCTTCTCGGTCGGACGGCCTTCGCGCTTGAAATAGCCGCCGGGAATGCGGCCCGCGGCATAGGCCTTCTCCTGGTAGTCGACCGTCAGCGGCAGGAAGTCGACGCCTTCGCGCGGCGCTTTCGCGGCCACGACGGTGGCGATCACCACGGTCTCGCCGTAGGTCGCGAGGACGGCGCCGTCGGCCTGGCGCGCGACCTTGCCGGTTTCAAGCTTGAGAGGGCGTCCGCCCCAGTCGATCTCGACTGAATGCTTATTGAACATAGATGTCTTCTTTCATGGGTTCTCGAAAGAAGGGGCGCGTCGAAAAACAAAAACCATGCGCAAGATTGCGGGACGCTGATCGAAACGGGTGATCAGCGTCCTGCGATCCTGCCATGGTTTTTGGATTTCGGATGGCGTCCATCCTTTCGGGTCATACGGGCGCCTTGCCCGTTGCGCCCAGCCGCCGGATTGCTGCTGGACAGGTCAGTCGGCATGAGCGTGAACGCCAAATCGCGGCCTTCGACCATCATGCCCCGGATGCGAATCGGTATTGGCCCGCACCCGACATGCGCGTGAGCCTCGATCAAAAACCTTGAAAAAAGTGCTTTCGTTCGAAACCACGCGCAAAAACGCGCGCCGGTGGCGCGCGCAAGAGCTCTTAACGACGAATGTTGTGCTTCTCGAGCAGCGCCTTGTACCGCGCCTCGTCCTTCTTCTTCAGGTAGTCGAGGAGCGAACGGCGCGTCGACACGAGCTTCAAGAGGCCGCGTCGCGAATGGTTGTCCTTCACGTGGGTCTTGAAATGGTTCGTGAGGTTGTTGATGCGTTCCGAAAGGATCGCGACCTGGACCTCAGGCGAGCCGGTGTCGCCGGCCTTGGTGGCATTCGTCTTGATGACTTCCGCTTTGCGTTCTGCGGCAATCGACATCGTCAATTTCTCTCGTTGCGACCGGCGCTGGCAGTCAGGCCGGTCAGGTTGAACACACGCTTGGGGATGATTTCGCCATTGCCAACTTCAGCAAGCGCCAAAAGACGGCCTGCCACCGTGACATAGACTGTGCCGCTACAAGTGGGCGCATCCCGTCCGCGCAATAAAACGGCCTGGCCCCGATGGAGCCTTGCCGCATCAGCCCGAGTGACGGCCAGTGCCGGGATGTCGTCCAGCGCGGTCTCAACGGGCAAAAGCGCGTCGGCGAGGCTGCCCTCGCCGGACGCGGCTCTATGGCACAAAGCCTCCAACTGATCCAGCGGAATCATGTCGTTCTCGCCAAATGGACCGACCAGGGTCCGCCGCAGCGCGCAGATATGGCCGAAAGTGCCAAGAATCCGGCCCATATCGCGGGCCAACGCGCGGACATAGGTCCCCTTGCCGCATTCGGCTTCGAATACCGCTCGATCGCTATCTGGTTGATCCACAAGGGATAAATGGTGAATCTCAACCGGGCGGGGGGCCAGTTCCAAGACCTCGCCGTCGCGCGCCAAGTCGTAGGCACGCTCGCCCTGGACCTTGATCGCGGAATAGCGCGGCGGGACCTGCTCGATGACGCCGGTGAACCGGGGCAGCAGCGCCAGGATGGCCTCCCGGGTCGGGCGCTGGTCGGAGGTCGCGGTCGCCCGGCCCTCGATATCATCGGTATCGCGCTCCTCGCCCCAGCAGACGGTGAAGCGGTAGCGCTTGCGGCCGTCCATCACGAAGGGGACGGTCTTGGTGGCTTCCCCGAGCGCGATCGGCAGGCCGCCGGAGGCGAGCGGATCGAGGGTGCCGGCGTGGCCGGCGCGCTTGGCCTGGAACAGGCGCTTCACCACCGCAACGGCCTGCGTCGAGGTCATTCCGATCGGCTTGTCGAGCACGACCCAGCCGTGCACATCGCGCCGGTCGCGGCGCGGCTGATTGTTCTTTTGCTGCTTGGCACGCGGATCATTGTTGACGCGGCGCTCCTGCGCATGCGGCGTGGCGTCGCCGCGCAGTTCGGCAAAATTATTTTTCTGCACGTCGCGCGAATCAGCATCTTCGGTGCCGATTGCACCGTGAGCCGGGTCCGTCATCATTGTTCTTCTTCCCGATCCGAATCCGGATACTGTTCCAGATCCTTGTCCAAGTCTTTTTGCACCGCAGGCGTTCGCAATAATTTCTCGATCCGTTCCGCTTCGTCGAATCGCTCGTCGACGCGGAAGCGAATGTCAGGTGCAAATTTCAGGTTAACGCGCCGCGCGACTTCGCCGCGCAGGAATTTCTTGTTGCGATCGAGCGCTGCAATCACGCGTTCGGTGTCACGGCCGCCGAGCGGCATCACGTAGATGGTCGCGAGCTTCAAATCCGGCGACATCCGTACCTCCGGCACGGTGATGATGTGGCCTTCGAGGTCCGCATCATGCACATTGCCTTGCGCCAGAATATCGGCCATCGCATGGCGAACCTGCTCGCCGACGCGCAACTGTCGCTGCGAGCCGCCGGGCGCGGAGCTCTTTTTCTGATGGTGGCGGGGCATTTCTCTGAAAAATCACCTCATCATGCCTGTGATGGGACACGGGCATTGTCATTGTCATGTTGAACGAATGAGACGTCGATGGCCGGAATGAATCCGGCCATCGCGCTCTCGCAATTTCAGTTCAAAAAGATCCAGGCGCTTCGGTAAGATTTGGACTTACAGGGAGCGCTGGATCGTCTCCACTCGATAACACTCGATCACGTCGCCCACGCGCATGTCGTGGTAGCTCTCGAAGGCCATGCCGCATTCCTGGCCGGCCTGCACTTCCTTCACTTCGTCCTTGAAGCGCTTCAGCGTCGACAGCTTGCCTTCGTGCACGACGACGTTGTCGCGGATCAGGCGCACATTGGCGCCGCGTTCCACGGTACCGTCGGTGACGCGGCAGCCGGCGACCTTGCCGACCTTGGAGATGTTGAAGATCTCCAGGATCTCGGCATTGCCCAGCATGGTTTCGCGCAGGGTCGGCGCGAGCAGACCGCTCATCGCCTTCTTCACGTCATCCACGAGGTCGTAGATGATGTTGTAGTAGCGGATCTCGATGCCGTTGCGCTTGGCGGCCGCGGCCGCCTCCTTGTTGGCGCGAACCGAGAAGCCGATGATCGCTGCGTTGAAGCCTTCAGCGAGCGTCACGTCGGATTCCGAGATGCCGCCGACACCGGCATGCAGGATGCGGGCTGCGACTTCGTCGGTGCCGAGCTTCTCGAGCGAGCCGAGGATCGCTTCCAGCGAGCCCTGGACGTCGGCCTTGACGATCAGCGGGAATTCCTTGCGGCCCGCGGTCTTCAACTGCGACATCATCTGCTCGAGCGAGCCACGCATGCCGGAGATCGAGGCTGCCGCGTTCTCGCGCTTCTGGTGCGCGCGGTAGCTGGTGACCTGCCGGGCGCGGGCTTCGTTCTCGACGACCGCGAGACGGTCGCCGGCCTCCGGCGGACCGTTGAAGCCGAGCACTTCGACCGGCACCGACGGACCTGCCTCCTGCACCGTGTCGCCCTGATCGGAGATCAACGCACGGACACGGCCCATCTCGGCGCCTGCGACGATGATGTCGCCGACACGGAGCGTGCCGCGCTGGACCAGCACGGTCGCGACGGGACCACGGCCGCGGTCGAGCTTGGCCTCGATCACGGTGCCCTCGGCCGGACGCTGCGAATTGGTCTTCAGGTCGAGGATTTCGGCCTGCAGCGCGATCATCTCAAGCAGCTTGTCGAGATTGGTCTTGTTCTTGGCGGAGACCTCGACGTCGACGACTTCGCCGCCGAACGATTCGACCTGCACCTCATGCTGGAGCAGCTCGGTGCGCACGCGCTCGGGCTTTGCGTCGGGCTTGTCGATCTTGTTGATCGCCACGATGATCGGCACGCGCGCCGCCTTGGCGTGGTTGATGGCCTCGACCGTCTGCGGCATCACGCCGTCGTCGGCCGCGACCACCAGCACGACGATGTCGGTGACCTTGGCGCCGCGAGCGCGCATGGCGGTGAACGCGGCGTGGCCGGGCGTGTCGATGAAGGTGATCTTCTTGCCGCTCTCAGGCGACAGGACCTGATAGGCGCCGATATGCTGGGTGATACCGCCGGCTTCGCCCGAGACCACATTGGCATGACGGAGCGCGTCGAGCAGCGAGGTCTTGCCGTGGTCGACGTGGCCCATCACGGTCACGACGGGCGACCGCGTTTCGGTGTCGGTGGAATCGTCGACGGCGTCGAACAGGCCTTCCTCAACGTCCGACGCGGCGACGCGCTTGACGGTGTGACCCAGTTCTTCAGCGATAAGCTGCGCAGTGTCGGCGTCGATCACGTCGGTGATCTTGTGCATCGCGCCCTGCTTCATCAGCATGCGGATGACGTCGACCGCGCGCTCGGACATGCGGTTGGCGAGTTCCTGGATGGTGATCGCTTCCGGGATCGTCACCTCGCGGATCAGCTTTTCCTTCGGCTCGTTCGAGGCATGGCCCTTCAGGCGCTGGGTGCGTCGGCGGAACGAGGCGATCGAGCGCTCGCGCACTTCGTCGGCATTGAGCGCGGTGACGACCGTCAGGCGGCCGCGCTCCTTCTGCGGGCCGGGCTTGTGGGTGGTCTTGGGGGCTGCCGCCGGACGCGCGACGCCGCCGGGACCGCGGCGGATCTGGCGCGGACCCTCGTCCTCGTCCGGTCCGGCGGCGACTGCGGGGGCGCGACCCGCCGGGCCGGCCGGCCGCTGCGTGGTCGTTGCGGGCCGGGCCGCGGAGGCCGTCGGCCGCGCACTGGTCGTCCCGGGCCGCGGCGCAGGAGCCGCCGGTGCTGCCGTCGCGGTGCGCGCCGCAGATTGCGGCTGCTCGCCTTCGCCAAAACGCTTCTTGGCCTCGATCTCGGCCTTCCGCTTGGCTTCGTCTTCGTGGCGATGACGTTCGTCCTCGGCCTTGCGGCGGGCTTCAGCGGCCTCGCGCTCAGCGCGCTCGGCGGTTTCGCGGATGGCGCGGCGCTGGGCCTCTTCCTCGGCCTGGCGGCGTTCCTCGACCTCGCGCAGCTTGGCATCGGCCAGCGCGCTGGCGCGGGCGGAACGTTCGTCCTCGGTCAGCGTGCGCAGCACCACGCCGGAATTGGCGTTGCGCGGCGCGGCGGGCGGCGGAGCCGGGCGCGCCGCAGGAGCGGGGGCGGCCGGCGCCGGCTTCGCAACCTCAGGGGTGTGCGGCTCGGTGTCCCCGATCCGGCGCTTGCCGCGCTTCTCGACCACAACCTGCTTGCTGCGGCCATGGCTGAAGCTCTGGCGCACGGTGCCCGTTTCGACGCGCGGCTTGAGCGTCAGCGTCTTGCTCGGAACGCTCAGCTTCTTGTCGCCAGGGGTCTTGGTATCAACCATTCAGCAGTCCTAATCTTGTTGTCGTTGTGCGTTGCCGCACCGTCATACCGGTCGTCGTTTGTCTTCAGAAATCCTGGCCGCGCTTTTCGGCAGTCTCGTCATCGTCCGCCATCCGGTATCGGACCAGCATCTGGCTACGTGACAGGAATGTCCTGCTCGCCGGGCCCGCGAGCAGCGCAGCATGTATCACATTTGACCTGCCTAGTGCCAAATCCAATTCTGCCGATTTCAATGCGGTGACGACCGGAATTTGCGTCTTCTCGTCGCGATTCCGCTCGTTTTGCCGCACCATCGCGTCCAATTTGCGGATTCCGTCCTGAGCTCCGTCACTGGCGTGGATCAGGACTGCAACCGCTCCCTCTTTCAGGGCGGTCTCGACTTTGCCGAAACCGGCCAGGACCTGGCCCGCCTTGGTGGCAATCGCCAGCGCCTCGGTCACACTCCGAACTAGCAGCGTTTCCGTGTTAGAGGGAAGCGTCGGCGGGACGCGCAAATTGCGCCTGAAGGCCTTGCTGAAATGGTTACGGCGGACGGCTTCCGCAACCGCCTGTCGCGAGGCCGATATCCACATGCCCCGGCCAGGGAGCTTGCGCTTGAGGTCGGGAACAATATCGCCCTGGGGTGAAACGACGAAGCGGATCAGCTCGTCGATCGGCCGGACCTTTCGGCTGACCACGCACATGCGCATGGTCGCGGACCTTTCGGTCCGCGGTCCATGGTCGAGTTCGGGGTCACTGCTGGCAAGCATCCGGGCGACATCTCCTGATCGCCCTTAAGCCGGCTGCTGTTCGGACGCCTCGGCGTCTTCAGCGGGCTTGGCGAGGTCGGCCTCGGTGATCCAGCCGGCCTTGACGCGCGCCTGCATGATCATCGCCTCCGCATCGTCGCGGGAGATGTCGATGCCGTCGAGCGCGCCCTTGAACTTGGTCTGCTCGCCGCCTTCCTTGCGCTCGGTCCAGCCGACCAGGTCGTCGGTGGCGCAACCGGCGAGGTCGTCGACCGTCTTGATATCGTTCTCGCCGAACTTCACCAGCATCTTCGATGTGACGCCGGGCACGTCCTTGACGGCGTCCTCGACGCCGAGTTCCTTGCGCTTGGCCTCGAGCTCGGCTTCCTGCTGCTCCAGATATTCGCGCGCGCGGTTCTGAAGCTCCTGCGCGGTCTCCTCGTCGAAACCTTCGATGCCGGCGAGTTCCTTGACGTCGACCATCGCCAGTTCCTCGACCGAGGTGAAGCCTTCGGACGCCAGCAATTGACCGACCACCTCGTCGACATTGAGCGATTCCATGAAGACGCGGGTGGAGTTCTCGAAGTCGGCCTGGCGGCGCTCCGATTCCTCCTGCTCGGTCAGGATGTCGATGTCCCAGCCGGTAAGCTGCGAGGCGAGGCGGACGTTCTGGCCGCGGCGGCCGATCGCCAGCGACAGCTGGTTGTTGGTGTCGGGCACCACGACCTCGATGCGCTCGCGGTCCTCGTCGATGACGACCTTGGACACTTCGGCCGGCGCCAGCGCGTTGACCACGAAGGTCGCGATATCCGGCGACCAGGGGATGATGTCGATCTTCTCGCCCTGCAATTCGTTCACCACCGCCTGCACGCGAGAGCCGCGCATACCGACGCAGGCGCCGACCGGATCGACCGAGGAATCGCGGGAAATCACGCCGATTTTCGCGCGCGAGCCGGGATCGCGGGCCACCGCCTTGATCTCGACGATGCCGTCATAGATTTCCGGCACTTCCTGCGCGAACAGCTTCGCCATGAACTGCGGATGGGTGCGGGAGAGGAAGATCTGCGGGCCGCGGGTCTCGCGGCGCACGTCGAAGATATAGGCGCGGACGCGATCGCCGTTGCGGAACACCTCGCGCGGCAGCATCTCGTCGCGGCGGATGATGGCTTCGCCACGGCCGAGATCGACGATCACGCTGCCATATTCGACGCGCTTGACGACACCGTTGACGATGTCGCCGATGCGGTCCTTGAATTCCTGGTACTGCCGGTCGCGCTCGGCCTCGCGCACCTTCTGCACGATGACCTGCTTGGCCGACTGCGCGGCGATGCGGCCATATTCCAGCGGCGGCAGCGTATCGGCAATGGTGTCGCCGACCTGGGCGCCGGGATTGGCGCGCTGCGCGTCGACCAGTGAAATCTGGTTGGAATGATTTTCAACCTTGTCGACGACCAGCATGTGGCGCGACAGCCGGAGCTCGCCCTTCTTGGGGTCGATCTCGGCGTGAACGTCGGTCTCGCTGCCGTAACGGGCGCGCGCCGCCTTCGCGATGGCGTCCTCCATCGCGGCAATGACGATACCGCGGTCGATCGATTTCTCGCGCGCAACGGCGTCGGCGATCTGCAGCAATTCAAGTCGATTGGCGCTGACTGCCATGGTTAGTCTCCTTCGTCAGGCTCGATTTCGCCGCGCCGCGCCCGTTCGGCGGCCAGGCGATGTTGCTTGGTGTTCTTCGGTGCCGGGTTCTTTTTCGGCTTGGTGTTCTTGGTCGTCTTTTCGCTGATCTTGGCGTGCGCCGGTTGCGGCGGCTCCAGGCCGAGATTGCGGCGCATCTCGCGTTCCTGCGCCTTGCCCCGGCGCATGGACTCCGCGATCAGCTCGTCGGTCAGGACCAGTCGCGCCTCGCCGATATCCTCCATCACCAGGAGAACGTCGGTGTCCTCGCCGGCCTTGACGTCGTCGCGCGTGATGCGAACGCGGTCGCCTTCGATGCCGGCAATGGTGCCGCGGAAACGCTTTCGTCCGTCATGGGCGACGCCCATCTCGATCTTCACGAGGTGACCCAGATGGCGCTCGAAATCGGAGCGGCGCACCAGCGGCCGGTCGATCCCCGGCGAGGATATCTCCAGCCGATAGGCGCGGTCGATGGGATCGGCGACGTCGAGCACCGGCGACAGCGCCCGCGAGATCGCCTCGCAATCCTCGATCTGCATTGAGCCGTCCGGCCGCTCCGCCATGACCTGGACCGTGCAGCCGGCTTCCCCGGAGATGCGGATCCGCACCAGGCGATAGCCCATGCCTTGCAGCACGGGGCCCGCGATCGCCGAGACCCGCGCGGCCACGCCCGGCTCGACCACGAGCCGCGGCTCGGCCAATAGCTCGGTATCTGTGGAACCAGCGCTGGGTTCGATCATATCAGGGGTCAAGACGCTTCTAGTGGTTAACGCTTGCTTTAAGCTGCTTTAGGGAACTCGTGGGGTCGGTCGGCCCTCGCAGACGTGGTCGCCCGATCTCGTCGTCGATGCAGGTAACAAAAAAGAGCGGGTCCTTCCGGGCCCACTCTCAATACCGATCGTATGAGAAGATAAGTTGGCGCGGATATAGCGCTTTTCGCCCCTCTCGACAAGGCCCGGCCGCCCCAGGAGCGGCTTTTTGTGCGGCCCATGGCCTAACCGTTCCTTCACCAAGGATGGCCTAAATTGCCTGCTGGCGGCGCATTTTAAGGCTTCTCGTGTACTCCCGGCGTGCCCAATGCGAGTTTGCGTTTCATGACCGTTGCCACGTCGCTCATTCCCGGACTGGACGAGATCGTTAGGCGTGGCGACCCCCGGCGTCGCAGCGACATCGCGCGCGCCGTCGCTGACCTGTTCTTCCAGGACGCCGCCAAGCTCAGACCTGATCTCGTCGATCTCTTCGACAATCTCCTGATCGACCTCGTTCCGCATGCCGACCTGACGGCGCGCATCGATCTTGCCGAACGGTTTTCGCGCGTGGCAAACGCGCCGCGCCATCTCGTCGGTCAGCTCGCGCGCGAAAACGAAATTCAGGTGGCGGGCCCCGTGTTGCGCCGCTCGCCGGTGCTCGACGAAGCCGCGCTGCTGGAGATTGCGCGCCTGAAAGGTCAGGGCCACCTTCTTGCCATGACCGAGCGACCCGTCCTGTCCGCCGACATCACCGATGTGCTGGTCGAGCGCGGCGATCGCGACGTGGTGCGGCGTACCGTCGGCAATGCCGGTGCGATGTTCTCGGCAGGAGGCTATTCGGAGCTGATCAAGCGTGCGGCACAGGACGGCGTGCTGACGCTCAAGATCGGCCAGCGCGACGATCTCTCCGGCGACCAGCTCAGGGACCTCCTGGGCGGAACGCTCGACGTCATCCGCCGTCGTCTGTCGAGCGTGGTCAAGCCTGCGCGCCAGGCCGAGATCAGGCGCGCGATGAACGAGCTCGAGGAGGCCTCGCTGCCGCCAGGTCCGCGGCGCGATTATGCGGCGGCACAGCGCACCGTGCTCGGCCTGCATCGCGAAGGTCACCTCGGCGAAAGCGCGCTGCTCGGCTTCGCCAAGGCCCACAAATATGAGGAATCCATCGCTGCGCTGTCCGCGATGTCCGGCGTCAGGCTCTCCGTCCTCGACCGGCTGATCGCCGGCGACCGTTACGATCCGATCCTGATCCTGGGCCGGGTTCTGAATTTCGGCTGGCCGACCGTGCGCGCCCTGATCCTGTTGTGGTACGGCCCGCAGCGCGCGCCCGCAGATGCCGATATCGAAGCGGCGCGAATGAACTTCACCAAGCTGATGCCGTCGACTGCCGAGCGCGTCGTGAATTTCTGGCGCAGCCGCCAGACGATCTGAGGCTCAGAGCATGATCCGGAAAAGTGTGGAGCGGTTTTCCGAGAGGATCATGCTCAAATAACGACCTAAAGCGCGATGACGATTCATCCTAATCTCATCGGGCTTTAGAATCTCCGGAATCGCAAATACGCCGCCTTGCGGCCCTCGCGCTCGGCTTTTCTGCCATAGCGCGTCATGGTGTAGCCGTCCCAGGGCTTCCGAAAATCGTCGGCGCGCTCGGCGAGCCAGACGAAATCCGGCGAGCGCGCGAGATGCGACAGCGTCCAGGCGCAGTAATCGTCGATGTCGCAGACGAAGCGGAATTCGCCGCTGCTTCTAAGCACGCGCGCCATCGCGGCAATGGTCTTGTCCTGGACGAAGCGTCGCTTCCAGTGCCGCCGCTTCGGCCAGGGATCGGGATGGATCAGGTCGATCCGCGACAGCGAAGAGTTCGGCAGCCAGGCCAGCAGCTCGGCGGCATCGCCCGCGAACAAGCGGATATTGCCGATATTGCGCGCCTCGATCTGCGCGAGGATCTTTGCCATGCCGTTGACATAGGGCTCGCAGCCGATGAATCCGGTGGCCGGAAAGTCTTGCGCCTCCGCCGCCAGATGCTCGCCGCCGCCGAAGCCGATCTCGAGCCGCAGCGCTTGCGCGGCGGGATCGAAGATCTCGCGCGCATTCGCAGGCGCGCCTTGCGTGATGTCGAGCGCGAGATGCGGCAGCAGATGCGCAACGAGGTCGGCCTGGTGCTGGCGGAGCTTGTGCCCCTTGCGGCGGCCGAAGAACGCGCGTTCGCCGTCGTCAGCGCGAGCCGGATCCGATCTGCGCTCGCTCATCGCAGCGTCTGGTACAGGCGATAGAGCAGCCGCGCGCGCGGCTCGAGCGAGGAGACGTAGAGCTGCTCATAATGGGTGTGTGCGCCCTTGCCGTCGACGCCGAGCCCGTCGAGCGTCGCGGTATGGGCCGCGGTGAAATTGCCGTCCGATCCGCCGCCGGTGTGGGTGTCGATCAGGTCGAAGCCGAGCTCGCCCGCCAGCGTTTTCGCGTGCTCATAGAGCGAGGCGCCGGAATTGCTCTTTTCGTAGGGCGGCCGGTTGAGGTTGCCCGTCACCTTGACGGTGACGCCTTCGGTCTTCGATGTCAGCCCAAGAATCTTTCCGACGAATTCTTCGGCGTCGGCATTGCTAAGCACGCGCAGGTCGACCTCGGCATAGGCTTCTTCCGGCGTGACGTTGGGTCGCGTGCCACCGCGCACCACGCCGACATTGACGGTGACGCCACGCTCGAGATCGTTCATCCCCTCAAGTGCGTGGATGATGTGGGCGAGCTCGCGGATGGCGCTGCGGCCATCCTCGGGCCGCGAGCCCGCATGCGCTGGCACGCCCTTGATGAAGATTTCGAATCGCCCGACGCCCTTGCGGCCCGTGACGATCTTGCCGCCGTCGCGCGCCGGCTCCGTCACCAGCACATATTTGGCCTTGCGTCCTTCCGCTTCGATCAGCGCGCGCGAAGTCGGGCTGCCGATCTCCTCGTCCGAGGTGAATATGTGGGTGATACCGAGCGGCGAGCGGTCGGACGTGGCGCACAGGTTGCGGAATGCGTGATGGGCGATATAGGCGCCGCCCTTCATGTCGTAGATGCCGGGGCCGAAGGCGCTGTCGCCCTCGACCTTGAAGGGCAGGCGCTCGATGAAGCCCATCGGGTGTACTGTATCGAGATGGCTGAGCACGAGAATGCCGGGTCTGTCCTGTCCCCATGCCGAACGCACCACGAGATGATCACCGCAGCCATTGATGCCCGCGACGCGTTCGGTCGTGACGGGCAGGTCGCGATGCTGCTCGGTGACGACAGACATCAGCTTGTTGACCTGCTCAGGCGCCTCCGTCGGCGTCTCGATCTCCACCCAGTGGCGAATGCCCTCGAGGATGGTCGCAGTGTCGAACGGATTTGAGCTGGACATGTCGTCGCCTAAAGCCTCGGGGTGAGCAATGTCGCGGAAGGTCGCGCGCCTTATACGCGGACCGCACATCACGACATAGGCCAGATTTGGCGCAGCCTCATGGCCCGAATGCAGGGCGCGTCAGCGGTTGTCGGGGCCTTCGCGGGCGGCAATCTGCTCGACGAGATCGACGATCGAGCGGCGCAGCTTGGAATCGGTGATCCGGGTGAAGGCTTTCGTCAGCGCCAGCCCTTCGGACGTGGCGAGGAAGTCGGAGACGTAGGAGGGCGAGGCGCCCTCGCTGAAGCCTTCGGGGCCCGGCGTGCCGCTCGGTCCGCCCTCGAACAGGAACGACACCGGCACCTGGAGGATTTCCGCGATCTGCTGAATGCGACTCGCGCCGACCCGGTTGGTGCCCTTCTCGTATTTCTGGATCTGCTGGAACGTCAGGCCAAGCGCTTCGCCAAGCTTCTCCTGGCTCATGCCCAACATGATGCGGCGCATGCGCACGCGGCTGCCGACATATTTGTCAACAGGGTTGGGCGCTTTCGACATCTCCTCTGCCCTCCTCAGACACCTTTAGCGCAACAGGGGAGTATGCGTCAGGTGATAACGTCGCCAAAACCTCTCTTGGGATTTTTGGGAAACATTGCGGAGAAATTTAGCAACGCCCCACTGTCTTGGTGCAGCAAGGGCAGAATGCGGAGCGCGCCGCCGCTCTGTCAACCGGTGGATTACGGTTGTCAAAAGTTTACCGGCAGCGCCGCCGGCGATCAGGGAAGCCGTCTGGCAACGCGCTTGCGCACTGCAAGAATGACGGCGAGCGCGACGAGGATCGCGGCCGGAATGTCGCCGACCCTGGCATACACGGTCGGCGGGATCGCAGTGGGCAGGCCCGAATCCAGCACGCCTTCGATGCCGAGGCCAAGACTGGCGACGACCCGGCCGACGGGATCGACGACCGCCGAAATCCCTGTATTTGCCGAGCGGACCAGCGGCAATCCGAGCTCGATGGCGCGCATCCGCGCCTGCTCCATGTGCTGGTGCGGGCCAGTGGAAATTCCGAACCAGCCGTCATTGGTCAGGTTGACGATCCAGCCCGGGCGTTCTTCGCGTCCCGCAACGTCACCGGGAAAGATGGCCTCGTAGCAAATGAGCGGTAGCGCGGACGGCGCGCTCGGCACCGGCAGCGCGTGCCGCAGGGTGCCGGGAATGAAGCCGCCCTGAACCCGGGTCAGTTGCTCGAAGCCGAGCTTCTCCATCAGATCCTGATAGGGAAGAAATTCTCCGAACGGTACCAGGTGCAGCTTGTCGTAGACGGAAAGCACGCTGCCGTCGTGGTCGATCACGTAGATCGAGTTATAGGCGCGCGTGATTCGCGTGCCGGGCGGCAGATCGGGCGCACGGACCGACCCCGTGATCAGCACCGTTCCCTTCGGCAGGAGGTCCGCGATTTGCGCCATCGCGTCGGCTTCGCGGGTCAGGAAGAACGGAAAGGCGGATTCAGGCCAGATCAGGATGGTGGCATCGCGTACGCCGGTCGACTGGGGTCCGGAGGCGCGGTCCGACAAAGCGAGGTACTTCTTCATCACCTCCGCCTTGGCGGAGTAGTTGAACTTGGCGTCCTGCTGGAGATTCGGCTGCATCAGGCGGAGCTTTGCGCCCGCCACCATCGTCGTTGGATGCAGCGACAGGCGGATCGCGCCGAAGATGCCCATGACGATCAGCAATGCGATCGCTGCGACCGGCACGCGCCACGGCATTTTCCGATTCGCGGTGCGGTCGATCAGCACCGCGGGACTGGCGAAGATCGCGACCGTCAGGAACGTCATGCCCCACAGGCCGATCAGGGACGCGGTCTGTGCCAGCGGCAGCGGCTCGGACAACGCATAGCCGAAGGCATTCCAGGGAAAGCCGGTCAGGGCATGGCCGCGCAACCATTCGGCGACGGTGAGACTAGCCGCGAGCGCGAGAATGCGCCCGCCGTCCTTGGTCCAGAGCAGCCGTGCCAGGCCAAAGCCGATCGCCGTGTAGATCGCGAGATAGGCCGGCAGGCCCAGCACCGCGAACGGCGTGAGCCAGGCAAAGGTCTGGGCATCGACGAAGAAGGCGTAGCCGATCCAGTAGAGGCCGGGGACGAAATAGCCGAGCCCAAACCAGTAGCCGGTCAGCGCAGCGGCTGGAACGCCACCGAACCGGCCGCCGCCGGCACCGTCGATCAGCCAGACCAGCACCGGAAAGGTCAGGAACAGCACCGGCCAGGCGTTGAACGGTGAGAGCGCCAGCACCGAGAGCGCGCCGGCCGCCATGGCAATGAGCGCGCGCTTCCATCCCCAGGTGAGGATGATGGCAAGAGCGACCATCCGAAGTCGTTGCGCCGGGGTCACTGCGTGCCGGCTCCGTCGCTGGGCGGCGGATTGGGCGCGTCACCGGATGGCGGCGTACCTTGATCGGGTGAGGCCTCGCGGCGGCGGCTTTCGCGCTGGGTGCGCGGGGCCGGACGCTCTTTGCGGGCCGCGATGCGCAGCCGCTTGACGCGGCGCGGGTCGGCGTCGAGCACCTCGACCTCGTAATTGCCGGGGCCGGAGATCACCTCGCCGCGTACCGGCAGGCGGCCGACGAAGCTGACGAGATAGCCGCCGAGCGTCTCGACCTCTTCACCCGCCTCGCCAGTGACGAAATCCTCGCCGATCACGGAGCGGACGTCGTCGATGCTCGCGCGCGCATCGGCGATGAAGGAATTGTCGAGCTGGCGCACGATCGACGGCGGCTCGTCGCTGTCGTGCTCGTCGTCGATCTCGCCGACGATCTGCTCGACGATATCCTCGAGCGAGACCAGCCCGTCAGAGCCGCCATATTCGTCGACCACGAGCGCGAGATGGATGCGCGAGGCCTGCATCTGCGCAAGCAGGTCGATCGCCCGCATCGAGGGCGGCACGTAGAGGAGCTTGCGGATGATGTTGGCGTCCTGCAGCGGCAGCGCGAGGTCGACCGCGCGCAAATCGAGACCGGCAGGCAGCGGCTTCTTGCGCTTGGTCTTGGTGGCCTCCGAGACGCGGGCCTTGGCTGTCATGAAGGTCAGGAGGTCGCGGATGTGCACGATGCCGACGGGATCGTCGAGCGTCTCGTTGTAGACCACGAAGCGGGAATGGCCCGCGCTCTCGAAACGGTCCATCAGCTCGCCGAGCGGGATGTCGCGCTTCACCGCGATGATGTCGGCGCGATGCACCATGACGTCGGCGATACGGCGCTCATGCAGGTTGAGGATGTTGCGCAGCATGGTGCGCTCGACGGCGGAGAAGCCGGCATCGTCAGGCGTCGTGGCGTCGAGCACGACCTGGAGATCGTCGCGGACCGATCCCGCCTTCCAGCCGAACAGCGTGCGGATCGCGCGGATCAGCCAGCCTTCGGCGGTCGGACGCGCGATCTCGCCCGGCTGCACCACCGCGGGCAGGTTGCGGGTGTTTCGCGGATTGTCGTGGATTGGTTCGGAATCCGCCATCTCAATCGATCCGTCAGCGCTCTGCATAGGGGTCTGGGATACCGAGCTGGGCCAGGACGTCCTGTTCGAGCGCTTCCATCTCCTCCGCGTCAGCGTCGTTTTCGTGGTCGTAGCCGATCAGGTGCAGGAAACCGTGCACCGCGAGGTGGCTCAAATGGTGGTCGAACGGCTTCTGTTCCTCGTCCGCCTCGCGCCGCAGCGTCTCATAGGCGATGGCGATGTCGCCGAGCATGCGCGGCGCATCGCCCACCTTCCATTCGCCCTCCGGCTGGAGCGCGGGAAAGGACAGCACGTTGGTCGGCTTGTCGATGCCGCGCCAGTTGCTGTTCAGCGTGCGGATGCCGGAATCATCGGTCAGCATCACGGCCACTTCGGCATCCGTGACGTCGTCGTCGACGAAAGAGGCCGCCGCGGCGATCGCGCGCTGGATCACCGCCTCGGCATCGGGCTCGCCCTGCCAGCAATCGGCAACGACGAGAACCTCGGTCATGGGAAGGTTGGAATGCGACATGGTGTTGTTCGGAGCGGACGACGCTTGTCTTGCGTCTTTCGATCCGGCTTTTCTCGCTATGGCTTGCCTGCGGCCGGCCGCTGTGCCGACCCCTCATAGGCGGCAACGATCCGCGCCACGAGCTCGTGGCGGATCACGTCCTCGGCGGTGAAATGAACTTGTGAAATGCCCTCGACGCCGCCGAGCAGACGGGTCGCCTCCGACAGGCCGGAGGTCTGGCCGTTCGGCAGGTCGATCTGCGACGGATCGCCGGTCACTATCATGCGGCTGTTCTCGCCGAGACGCGTCAAGAACATCTTCATCTGCATCGAGGTGGTGTTCTGCGCCTCGTCCAGGATGATCACGGCATTGGTCAGGGTGCGGCCGCGCATGAAGGCGAGCGGCGCGATCTCGATCTCGCCGGTCTGGAGCGCGCGCTCGACGATGCGCGCGTCCATCAGGTCATAGAGCGCGTCGTAGATCGGGCGCAGATAAGGATCGACCTTCTCGCGGAGATCGCCGGGCAGGAAGCCGAGTCGCTCGCCGGCCTCCACGGCCGGGCGCGACAGGATGATCTTGTCGACCTCCTTGCGCTCGAACAGTTGCGCGGCGTGCGCGACCGCGAGCCAAGTCTTGCCGGTGCCGGCGGGGCCGATACCGAACACCAGCTCATGGCGTTTCAGTGCGCGGATGTAGGAATCCTGTGCGGCGGTACGCGCGCGCACCGGGCGCTTGCGCAAATTGATGCTTTCGAAGGTCGACTTGGCAGACTTGGCGTCGAACTCGAACAGCGAGCCCTGCGCGATCACGGCACGAATCGCGCCTTCGACCTCGCCCTGGTCGAGATCCTGTCCCTTCACCGCCTGGGCGTAGAGCATCTCCAGCACGCGCCGCGCCGCTTCGCAGCCGTCGCGCGTGCCGCCGATGGTGATGTGGTTGCCCTTGGAGTCGACGACGACGCCGAGCCGGCGCTCGACCTGCGCCAAATTCTGCCCGTAGGGGCCGACCAGCGCGGAAGCGGCGCGGTTGTCGTCGAAGTCGATGACGACCTGGGTTTCGGGCGGAACTTGCATGTCGCGGTCAAATTTGCGGCTGGGAGCGAACGAAGACGAATCCGATGCGCTTTTTGGCAAGGGTTTCAGGCTCCAGTGGCGATTGGCGATAAAGCGGGCCGCTGCGCGGGCTCGGGCGTCACGAGCTCGCCGAGCAGGCTGTAGCGTTCGAGGCTGTCGATGCGAACCGGCAGGACTTTTCCGATGATATCGGGCGATGCCATCACATGTGCGGGCTGAAGGTAAGCGGTGCGACCGACGATCTGGCCGTCCTTGCGCGCCTCGCGCTCGAACAACACGTCGACGGTTGTACCAATCGCAGCCTTGTTGAAGGCCGATTGCTGGGCGTCGATCAACTCCTGGAGCCGCTCCAATCGCTGGTCCATCTCGACTAGGGACACCGTCTCCTGCATCTCCGCGGCTGGGGTTCCCGGCCGGGCCGAATATTTGAACGAGTAGGCTGCAGCGTAGCCGATTTGTGTGACCAGTGCGAGGGTCGCGCGAAAATCTTGCTCGGTCTCCCCAGGGAAACCCACGATAAAATCTGATGAAAAAGCAATGTCTTGGCGTACAGCCTGGAAACGGTCGATGATCTTCCGGTATTCATCGGCGGTATGCTTGCGGTTCATGGCCGCCAGGATCCGGTCCGAGCCCGACTGCACCGGCAGGTGCACGAAGGGCATCAGGCCGGGAAGGTCGCGGTGGGCCGCAATCAGGCTGTCGTCGACGTCGCGGGGATGGCTGGTCGAATAGCGCAGCCGAACGATGCCGGGAATCTGCGCGAGATGCTCGAGCAGCTTGCCGAGCGGCCAGCTTTGTCCGTCCGGTCCCTCGCCGTGATAGGCGTTGACGTTCTGGCCGATCAGCGTGAGTTCGCGCACGCCATGGTCGGCTAGCCGCTTCACGTCGTCGACGATCTTCGCAACCGGACGCGACACCTCGGCGCCGCGCGTATAGGGCACGACGCAGAAGGTGCAGAACTTGTCGCAGCCTTCCTGCACGGTGACGAAGGCGGAGATGCCGCGCGCGCGGATCGCCTCGGGCTTTGGCTGGGCGAGGAAGCCGAACTTGTCGGCCGCCGGAAATTCGGTCTCGATCGCGCGGCCGTCATGGCCTGCGCGCTTCAGCAGCTCCGGCAAATGGTGATAGCTCTGCGGCCCGACCACGACGTCGACCACCGGAGCGCGGCGCACGATCTCCTCGCCCTCGGCCTGCGCGACGCAGCCGGCGACCGCGATCTGCATGGTGCGGCCGCCGCGCGCGGCCTCGTCCTTGGCGACGCGCAGGCGCCCGAGCTCGGAATAGACCTTCTCCGACGCCTTCTCGCGGATATGGCAGGTGTTGAGGATGACGAGGTCGGCATCCTCTGCGCTCGCCGTCTCCACGAATCCTTCCGGCGCCAGCGTGTCGACCATGCGATGGGCATCGTAGACGTTCATCTGGCAGCCATATGATTTGATGTGCAGCTTGCGCGGCGGCGTCATGGAACCCGGATTTGAGGTGGAGAACGGCCCTCAGATATAGGCTGTAGGGGCGAAAATCCAGCGATTGGACCCCTCAGAGACCGTCATTCCGGGGCGATGCAAAGCATCGAACCCGGAATCTCGCGCCAAATCCCCTGGATTCCGGGCTAATCGCGGCGCGATGCCCCGAAACGACGATGGCAGGCCAAGCTGCGGCGACCTGGGTGTATCAACCTACCGGCGCGGGGTGGCGAGCCATTCTCTCCAGAACGCATCCTGCGCATCAACCGAGGCGGGGATGACATCAGGCCCCGTTTCGAAGATTTCGACGAGATCGGTCATGTGCACGTGGGCACCCTTGGTCAGCCGGTATGCCTTCAGGCCCCGTCCCATGTCTCTCGCCATTCCAGAAGGATACACATTGAGGCTGGCACCGTAGCAGAATGGGATGAACCCCTCAGGTTCAAGCTGACGGCGTATCAGGCACCTGTCTCTTATACACATGATGTGTATAAGAGACAGTCGTGTTGCTCGTCCAAGTTCACCGCACATTCTTCACGCCAAAAGCTCAGGGTCGGCCGCGACCTGCCGGACCAGCTCCGGCAACTGCCGCATGTCATCGAACGTCAATCCAGCGCCGGCCGCACGCAGCCTGGCGGCGTGACCCGGTGGGCAGTGGCTACCGCCGTGAAAGCCGAGCACGGTCATCCCGGCAGCGTGCGCACCCGTCACCCCGGGAACGCTGTCCTCGATCACGAGGCATCGTTCCGGCGCGGCTTTCATATGCTCGGCGGCGAACAGAAACAGATCGGGTGCGGGCTTGCCGCGTGCGACCTGGCTTGCGGAAAAGATGTGCGGAGCAAGCATTTCGTATAGCCCAGCACAAGACAGGCCGTGACGGATCTTCTCCGGTGTGCCGCTCGATGCAACGCATTTGGGCAAATCGATTGCGCCAATCGCGGCGGCCACATGGGTGATCGGCAGCAGATCGCTGGCATAAAATTGCAGCGTCGCCGCATTCACCTGCTGCTCCAGATCGTCAGGTAGCTTGCGGCCGATTTCCTGTTCGACCATCAGCCGCGCATCCCGCTCGGATACGCCGAGGAAGCGGACCAATACCTGCTCCGGTGTGATCGGGTAGCCGTGGCGCGTCAGCACATCCGCATGCGCGCGACAGGAGATCACCTCGCTGTCAACGAGCACGCCGTCGCAGTCGAAGATGATAAGGTCTACAGGCACTAACTTGCAGGCTTCTCGTCGTCGAGCGGGACGCAATAGAGCTCGAGCCGGTGATCGACCAGCTTGTAGCCGAGCTTGCGGGCGATCTCCGCCTGCAGCTTCTCGATCTCTTCGGAGGTGAACTCGATCACCTTGCCGTCGCGCAAATTGATGAGGTGGTCGTGATGGCTGTCGCGCATCTGCTCGTAGCGCGCGCGGCCCTCGCGGAAATCGTGGCGCTCGATGA
Source organism: Bradyrhizobium sp. UFLA05-153 (assembly GCF_054185185.1). Lineage (NCBI taxonomy): Bacteria > Pseudomonadati > Pseudomonadota > Alphaproteobacteria > Hyphomicrobiales > Nitrobacteraceae > Bradyrhizobium > Bradyrhizobium sp. UFLA05-153. The sequence goes on along the minus strand of NZ_JBBIAM010000003.1, from coordinate 68,663 downwards.
TGCCGGCATCCTCGAACAGTTTTACGGTGCGATAGACGGTCGAGATCGAGATCTTGTCGTCGACGGCGACGCAGCGTCGATAGAGTTCCTCGACATCGGGGTGATCTACGGCTTCCGCGAGCACGCGGGCGATGACGCGGCGCTGCTCGGTCATGCGCATGCCGGTGGCGGCACAGCGCGCCTCGATGCCGGTCGCCTTGGTCGCGGAAGAATGTTTGAGTACGGTCATAGGGTTGTCTGCCTGGCGGGCGCCTTGTTCAGTCGATGTTACGACAAGTCACGTCGCATCAGAAGTGCGTTCAATTGTTCCCCGTTCGCCTGCTTATAGTAGCGTTCGCGGCGCCCGACCACCATGAATCCGATGCCGTCGTAGAGGGCCCGCGCCGGCCGGTTATTTTCCTCAACTTCGAGAAATATAGTGCGCACGCCGCGGCCGGCGAGGTGGCCGAGATGGGTCAAGAGCAGCGCGCGGGAGAACCCGCGGCCGCGATAGGCCTGGTCGACGGCAATGGAGAGGATTTCCGCCTCGTCGGCGCCCATCCGCGAGACCGCAAAACCGATCGTCTTGCGGCCCAATCGCAAGCGATGCACCAGCGTGTTGCGCTCGCTCATCATGCTTTCGAATTCGCCTTCGCCCCAGCCGCGCGCAAAGGCTGCGCCATGCAGTTGCGCGAGGCGCGCAGCGTCGCGCGCGCTCGCGCCCTCGACGAGGGCGGTGCCGCCGCGCCACCATTCGGCGAGCCAATTCATCATGGAGTTGCGGCGTGTGCTGCGAGTGGCGGCATGGCGGCCGGTTTCGCATCGGGCGCCCGCAAATAGAACGGACGCGCCGGATTGGTGTCGGGATCGGCGGCTGCACCCAGCCAGGCCACCCAATTGATGTCGGGCGCGGCCTGCTGATCGACGGCGATCGGTTGGGCTGCGTCCTTCGGCCAGCGATCGGCGAGAATTTTGGCGGCATTGCCGACCAGATGCGGCGCGCCGAATTGCGAGGCGGCGATCGCCTCATCGACGCCCGCAACTCCTGGCCGCACGAGCTGGCTGCCGTCGCCGGCGACGATCTGAAAATAGACGTGGTCATGCCGCGCGTCGATTGCGGAGATGACAGGTGCCGGCTTGTTCTGGCTGATGATGGCGGCAGCATAGGCCGACAGCGTCGTCAGCCCCACCGCCGGCTTGCCGGCTGCGAGCGCAAGTCCGCGCGCGGCCGAAATCCCGACGCGCAGCCCCGTGAAGCTGCCGGGACCGGTGGTAACCGCGATGCGGTCGAGCGCGGTGAAGCTGAGCTCGGCCGATTGCATCACCCGCGCGATCAGCGGCATCAAAGCTTCCGCATGCCCGCGCTTCATCGGCAGCGATTCCTGCGCGCGCAGTTCGGCGGTTTCGGTGTCGAGCACGGCCGCGGCGCAGGCGTCGAGCGCAGTATCGATGGCAAGGATCAGCATAAAAAAGCGAATGGCGAGTGGCGAATAGCGAGCAGCCTAACCGATCGGGGTTTCATTCGCCATTCGCTACTCGCCATTCGCGGCCAAATCACATCGGCCGGACTTCGACCACGTCGGGCACGAAATGCCTGAGCAGGTTCTGGATGCCGTGCTGGAGCGTCGCGGTCGAGGACGGGCAGCCGGAGCAGGCGCCCTTCATGTTGAGGTAGACGACGCCGTCCTTGAAGCCGCGGAAGGTGATGTCGCCGCCATCATTGGCGACCGCGGGACGCACGCGGGTCTCGATCAGATCCTTGATCATGTCGACCGTCTCGGCATCCGCCTCGTCGAAAAATTCGTCTTCCTCGTCGAGGTTGTCGTCACTGGCGGCCACGCCATCGGCGAGCAGCGGCGCGCCGGACATATAATGCTCCATGATCGCGCCGAGGATCGCGGGCTTGAGCTGCTGCCATTCACCGCTCGCCTTGGTCACGGTGATGAAGTCGCTGCCGTAGAACACGCTGGTGACGCCGGGCACGTCGAACAGTTTTTCGGCGAGCGGCGAGCGGGCGGCGGCCTCGCGCGAGGCGAATTCCATCGGGCCGCCGTCGGATACGAGGCGGCCTGGGATGAACTTCAACGTGGCGGGATTGGGGGTAGCTTCGGTCTGAATAAACATGGCTCTCTCCGGACGTCGCCGGTTCAAGGCCGGCGCGTGAGCTTTCAGTACCAGATGGCGACGCCAAACGCACGGTCAAGGGGCGGGTGGGGAAGTTTTGCTGCGGGATCAGCGGGTTAACCCCTCGCGCCGTTAACGGGGAGGGGGAAACGGTCCTATGACAGCGCGTCGACCTCGGGGTCGCTCAGCTCGCCCGAGATGATCGTCACCGGAATCGGGAACGTGCCGACGGCATTGGCGAGCAGCGCGACGAGCGGCCCCGGTCCCTCGGCGCCGGGATTGGCCGCGAGCACCAGCATCGCGATATCCGGATCCTGGTCGATGACCTCGAGCAATTGTTCCATCGGGTAGCCCTCCCGGATCACGCGTTCCGGCGTGATCGCGGCGATGCCGTTGGCGCGGCCGGCGGCGCGATCGAGCGCGGCGTTCGCCGCCTCCTCCGCTTCAGCGCGCATGATGTCGGCGACACCGAGCCATTGCTGGTTCTGGTCCTCGGTCTCGATGATGCGCAGCATCACCACGCCGCCGCCGGCGCGGATCGCCCAGCGGCTGGCGTAATAGACCGCGCGGTCCCATTCGGCGGTGTCGTCGACGATGACAAGGCATTTGGGCTTGTGACCCGGCTCAAAGCATCGTCGCTTGCTGCTCATGCATGTCCCGGCGTATCCCCGCCCGGCATGCTGCCACGGTGTGGCCGTCTTCGACAAGCGGCGTCGCCGATCTGAGCCCTAGTCTGGACGATTCCAGGGGATCGGCACGGGCGCCTTCGCGGCTGCAACACTCTCTGCGTCGCCCGGCTGCACGGAAATGATGTGCAGGTACTCAAACGGCAGTTCGGTTCCTAGCCAAAACTGATCGTTCTCAGCGACAGAAGCGGTTGATTCGCGAGCATGCCGACATAGCCATTCGCCTTGCGCTCGCGGACGATCACCCACATCCGCTCAACGGATGGGTGTTCTTCACCCTCGACGACAATCTCGAAGATCAGCTTGGCGTAGTCGCCAGGCTGGAGAAGCTTCCGGACGGCGAGATCCGGAATTTGAAAGGTCTCGGGGGTAGCGCGGTGGCGCTCCTCCCCGTCTCCGAGGCGCCAGCCATCTCTTTCGAAGTCTGGCGTTCTCATCGGCGTCGTCCGCCGACTAGCGCTTGCGGATGAAGCCAACGATGTCCTTGGAAAGCGCCATGGTCTCGTCCGCAATCGCGCGCGCGCGGTCGGCGCCGTCGTTCAGGATGGTATCGATGTGACCGGGATCGGCAACCAGGCGCTTCATTTCGCCGGCGATCGGCGCCAGCTTTGTCACGCAGAGATCGACCAGCGCGTTCTTGAAGCTGGAGAACTGGCCGCCGCCGAAATCGCGCAGCACGTCGGCTTTCGCCCGGCCCGACAGCGCGGCGAAGATCCCGACAAGGTTGTCGGCCTCGGGGCGCGCTTCCAGACCCTTTTCTTCCGTCGGCAGCGGCTCCGGATCGGTCTTCGCCTTGCGGACCTTCTGCGCGATGGTGTCGGCATCGTCGGTCAAATTGATGCGCGAGTAGTCCGACGCATCCGACTTCGACATCTTCTTGGTGCCGTCCCGCAAGCTCATCACGCGCGTCGCCGGCCCCGTGATCAGCGGCTCCGGCAGCGGGAAGAACAGGCCGTCACCGAAGCCATGACCGCGAATCGAATCGCCAAAATCGTTGTTGAACTTCTGCGCGATGTCGCGCGAAAGCTCGAGATGCTGCTTCTGGTCCTCGCCGACCGGAACATGCGTGGCGCGATAAAGCAGGATGTCGGCCGCCATCAGCACGGGATAATCGTAGAGGCCGACGGAGGCGTTCTCGCGGTCCTTGCCGGCCTTCTCCTTGAACTGGGTCATGCGGTTGAGCCAGCCCATGCGCGCGACGCAGTTGAAGATCCAGGCAAGCTCGGCGTGGCCGGCGACCTGGCTCTGGTTGAACACGATGTGCTTCTTCGGATCGATGCCGCTAGCGATGAACGCCGCGGTCACCTCGCGGGTGTTGCGCGCGAGCTCGGCCGGTCCGCCCCAGACGTCCACGCCTTGCGTGATCGCATGCATGTCGACCACGCAATAGATGCAGTTGTGCGTTTCCTGCATCTTCACGAAGTTGACGATCGCGCCGAGGTAATTGCCGAGGTGCAGATTGCCCGTCGGCTGGACGCCCGAAAAAACCCGTTCAACGAATGGCATGGCAGCTTTCCTGGCAAGCTTTCCCCAGAGGTACGGGCCGTCGTTTCCAACAGCGGCGCTGCTCCGTCAAGTGTAATTCGCTGCTCTTACGCGCCCCGGTCCTGATGCGCCGGCCGCCTCAAGGCGGCAACGGCCTCGCGCCAGGACGCGATGCCGAGCAGTTTCAGGAACAGGCCATAGGCCACCAGGCCACCCGTGATCTGAAGGCCGAGAACGATCAACCCGAGCAGGCTGTGGCCGCCGGCGGGCGTGATCGCGGTCGTGAGCCAGAGCAGGGTGCCCATGGCGAGCGCGGCGAGCGCGATCCGCGGCAGCCGCTTGCGGGCGTCGTCGTCGACCGCGAAGCCGAATTCGTCTGCACCCTTGCGAAGCAGCGAGAGCGCGCTGCTCCAGGCGCCGCAGGCGATGCTCGCTGCAATGCCCGTTGCGCCGAAGACATGGCCTAGAACCACCGCGAGCGCCACGGCGACCACGAACCCCTTTGCAGTCGCGATCAGCGGCGCCATGGTGTCGCCGCGGGCAAAGAAGGCCGGCGACAGGGCCTTGATCAGGACATGGGCGGGCAGGCCGAGCGCCAGCGCCATCAGCGCGCGTGCGCTGGCCGCAGTGTCGCTCGCGCCGAACGCGCCATGCTCGAACAGCAACCGCACGGTCGGCTCGGCCAGCACGATCAGGCCGAGGGTCGCCGGCAGCGCAAGACCCGTGGCGAGCTCGAGCGCCCGCGATTCAGCATGCGCCACGGCGCCGCGATCGCCGCTACCGGTCGCGCGCGTCAGCTCCGGCACCAGCACGGTACCCATGGCGACGCCGACGATGCCGAGCGGTAATTCGATCAGGCGGTTGGCGAAATAGAGCCAGGAGACGGCCGACGGCGTCGCCGAAGCAATGATGGCACCCGCCACCATCAGCCATTGCGGCCCCGAGCTTGCGATCATGCCGGGGATCGCCTTGGCGAAGAAGCCGCGCATTTCCTTGTCGAAGGTGACGCGCAGGGGCGTGGCGAGGCACGCGCTGCGCTGCGAGCCCAGCATCAACAGTTGCAAGAGGCCGGCGATGCCGACGGTCGCGGCAAGCGTCCATGCGGCGAAGACCGCATCGGCGTGTTCCAGCAGCAGAGCTGCGATCGCGGCGATCAGCGCGATGTTGAACAGCAGCGGCGAGAACGCCGTGAGCGCAAAGCGGCCTTGCGCATTGAGCAGCCCCATCAGCACCGTGACCGGGCCGGCGAAGGCGAGATAGGGCAGCATCAGCCGCGCGTTCGCGACCGCCAGATCGCGCGTGTCGCTTCCGACGAAGCCCGGCGCGATGATGGTGATGATGAGCGGCATCACCAGTGCGATCACGATCGAGGCTACGATCAACGCCGCGCTGATCGTCCCCAGGACGCGGCCGGCGAAGGCCGCCGCAGCCTCTTCGCCATCGCGCTCACGGATGCCGAGCCAGGCCGGGACCAGCGCCGCATTGAGCGCGCCTTCGCTGAGCAGCCGGCGTACCACGTTGACGAGCTGGAACGCGGCGAGAAATGCGTCCGCGACGGCACCGGTCCCGAGCAGCGCCGCGATCAGGGAATCGCGGGCAAAGCCCAACAGCCGCGAGGCCAATGTTCCCGTCGAAACGGTCAGGAAGGAGCGGATCATCGGGCCTACATACCATAGCGTTTTCGAGCGAAGTGGTCCCGGTTCGCGTAAAGAAAACGCGTCAAAAGATAACCCTTCGTTGCTTGCTCGCGCGGGGCCTAACGTGATAGGCCGCGAGCCGGATTTCGAGCCGAACAGGAAGCGGATTTTCCGCGTAACCGCAATCGGGCAACAGGATCAAGGTGAATGGCTGACGCGAAATATGACGTCTTGGGGATCGGCAACGCGCTGTTCGACGTGCTGGTCCGGACCGACGAGGCTTTTCTCGCCAAACACGGCATGACCAAGGGCAGCATGTCCCTGATCGACGAGGCGCGCGCCGCCGCCATCTACAAGGATATGGGCCCGGCCACGGTAGTGTCGGGAGGCTCAGCCGCCAACACCATCGTCGGCGTTGCGAGCCTGGGGGCGCGGGCGTCCTATGTCGGCAAGGTCAAGGACGACCAGATCGGCAAGCTCTATGTGCACGACATCCGCGCTGCCGGCGTTGCCTTCGACACGCCGGCCGCCAAGGACGGCCCTGCCACCGGCTGCTCCTACATCCTGGTGACGGCGGATGGCGAGCGCACCATGAACACCTATCTCGGCGCGGCGCAGGACCTGTCGCCCGCCGACATCGATCCGGCCGAAATCGCGGCCGCGCGCATCGTCTATCTCGAGGGCTATCTCTGGGACCCCAAGAACGCCAAGGATGCTTTCCTCAAGGCGGCGAAGATCGCGCATGATGCGCGCCGCAGGGTGGCGCTGACGCTGTCGGATTCATTCTGCGTCGACCGCTATCGCGACGAGTTCCTGTCGCTGATGAAGAACGGCACGGTTGATATCGTGTTTGCCAACGAGTCCGAGCTGCATTCGCTCTACATGACCTCGGATTTCGACGCCGCGCTCAAGCAGCTCCGCAACGACGTCAATCTCGGCGTGGTCACGCGCAGCGAGAAGGGCTGCATGGTGGTGTCATCAGAAGATGCCGTCGCGGTGCCGGCCTCGCCGATCGACAAGCTCGTCGACACCACCGGCGCCGGCGATCTCTTCGCTGCCGGCTTTCTGTTCGGCCTCGCGCGGGATCTCTCCTACAAGCAATGCGGCCAGCTCGGCGCGCTCGCCGCGGCCGAAGTGATCCAGCACATCGGCGCCCGCCCGCAGGTTTCGCTGAAGGAGCTGGCGCAGCAGCGCGGATTGACGGTGTAGCGCGAACTCGCCTCAGTCTCCGCTGTCATCGCCCGGCTTGAAACCGGGCGATCCAGTATTCCAGAGACAGCGACGAATACGGAGAGGCCGCGGCGTACTGGATCCCCCGCCTTCGCGGGGAATGGCAGCCTCCCTTGGGCCGGTCACTCACGCCGTCTTCGCCGCCTTCAGCCCGAGCCGTTTCTCCACGGCATCCCGCATCAAAAACTTCTGGATCTTTCCCGTCACTGTCATCGGGAATTCGTCGACGAACTCGACGTAGCGCGGGATCTTGTTGTGGGCGATCTGGCCCTCGCAGAAGGCGCGGACCTCCTCGGTCGTCAGCTTCTCGCCTGACCTGACGCGGATCCAGGCGCAGAGCTCCTCGCCGTAGCGGGTATCCGCCACGCCAAAGATCTGCACGTCCTGGATCTTCGGGTGGCGATAGAGGAATTCCTCGATCTCGCGTGGGTAGAGGTTTTCCCCGCCGCGGATCACCATGTCCTTGATGCGGCCGACGATGTTGCAATAGCCCTCGGCGTCGATGGTGGCGAGGTCGCCGGTGTGCATCCAGCCGTTGGCATCGAGCACGTCGGCGGTCTTCTCCTTGTCCTCCCAATAGCCGAGCATGACGCTGTAGCCGCGGGTGCAGAGCTCGCCGCGTTCGCCGCGCTTGACGATCTTGCCGTCGAGATCGACGACCTTGACCTCGACATGCGGATGAATGCGTCCGACGGTGGAGACGCGGCGCTCAAGCGGATCATCGACCGCGCTCTGGAAGCTGACCGGGCTGGTCTCGGTCATGCCGTAGGCGATCGTCACCTCCCGCATGTTCATCTCGGTGTTGACGCGCTTCATCACCTCGATCGGACACGGCGCCCCGGCCATGATGCCCGTGTGCAGCGTTCTTAGATTGAACTTCGAGAAATCGGAGTGATCGAGCTCAGCGATGAACATCGTCGGCACCCCGTAGACCGCGGTGCATTTCTCCTGCTCGATCGTCCGCAGCGTCACGAGCGGATCAAAACCCTCGCCGGGGTAGACCATGGCCGCGCCGAGCGTGACGGAGGCGAGATTGCCCATCACCATGCCGAAGCAGTGATAGAGCGGCACCGGGATGCAGATGCGATCCGTCTCGGTCAGGCGCATCGCGCGTCCGGTGAAATAGCCGTTGTTGAGGATGTTGTGATGGGTCAGCGTCACGCCCTTGGGTGAGCCGGTCGTGCCGCTGGTGAACTGGATGTTGACGGGATCGTCGAACTGCAAGGACGCGCCGAGCGCCGCCAGCTGTTCCCGGTGACGGGCGCTACCCATGCGCGCGACTTCTTCGAACGGGATCGTGCCTGATACGGCGGGACCGCCGATCTGGATGACGATGCGTAAATCGGGCAGCCGCGCCGCGTGCAGTTGCCCCGGCCTGGCACTGGCAAGCTCCGGCAGCAGCGTGTTGAGCATCTCCATGTAGTTGCTGGTCTTGAAGGCCGTCGCGGTGACGATCGCCGCGCAGCCGACCTTGTGAAGCGCGAATTCCAGCTCGCTGAGGCGATAGGCGGGATTGATCGTCACCAGGATCAGCCCGGCCTTGGCGGCCGCGAACTGGGTCAAGGTCCATTCCGGGCGGTTCAGCGACCAGATGCCGATCCGCGCCCCGCGTTCCAGGCCGAGCGCCAGAAAGCCGGCGGCGAGCGCATCGACCCGTTCGGCAAATTCCGTCCAGGTCCACCTGACGCCGTGGCTGGGCGAGACCAGCGCCTCGCGATCGCCCCAGCGCCGCACGGCCAGGTCGAGGCTGCGGCCGATCGTGTCGCCGAGCAGCGGCGTATCGGAGATGCCACAAACATAGCTGTCAGCTTTGTCTGCCAAGGTCGTGTCCTCCAGCCCGTTTCATGATGGCCACGTGCCCCGAGGGCGAGGGCCTTCGGGGCACGGTACATCTTGTTGTGAGCACGCGCGACAAGGCGCGTCTTAGACTTAAGGGGCTATGCCGCCCTCTGGCCGCTTCCGGCATCGAGGCCGGCATAGACGCCCCGTTCGAAGCCGGCGAAGGCTTCCAGGCAGTCCTTGTCGACGAAGGGTAGGAGTTGCATCAGGATCACGCCGGTGACGTCGCGTGACGGATCGATCCAGAAAAAGGTGTTGGCGAGTCCCGCCCAGGCCATGCTGCCCGGGCTGCGGCCCTCAGCCGTCTTGGCGGTGTTGATCATGAAGCTGAGGCCCCACTTCTTCGCCTGCTCAGGATAGAGGTCGACATCGTTGGTGTAGATCGGTGCAGCCGAAATCAACTTGGTGACGTTGAAATCGCCGATGTGGTTCTGGCTCATGGTTGAGATCGTCTCAGGCCTGAGGACCTGGTTGCCGTTGCCGCGGCCCTTGTTCAGGATCATCTGGGTGAACTTGATATAGTCGCTTGCGGTGGAATAAAGGCCGCCGCCACCCATGTGGAATTCCGGCTCCTGCTCGAGCTCGAACGGGATCGCAGCGACCTGTCCGTTCTCGCCGCGCGCGTGCATGCCGACCAGCCGCTTGCGCATGTCATCGGTGATCTTGAACGCCGTATCACTCATGCCGAGCGGCGCGAACAGGTTGTCGCGCAAGTACGCGTCGAGCCGCTTGCCGCTGACGGCCTCGACCGCCTTGCCGACGAAATCGATGTTGATGCCGTATTCCCAGCGCGTGCCCGGATCGGACGCAATCGGCCTTCTCAACGTGTGGTTCTTGCAGGTGGTGATTCCCGGCGTTCCCGTTTTTTCCAGAAAAGCGGCGATGTCGCCGTTCCACAATTCATAGCAGAAGCCGGCGGTATGGGTCATGAGTTGGCGCAGCGTGATCGGCCGCTTCGCCGGACGCAGCTTTGGCGCGCCATTGGCATCAAAACCTTCGAGCACTTGCGGGGCGGCGAGGTCCGGCAACACCGTGCTGATCGGTGCTTCGAGCGAAAGCTTGCCCTGCTCGACCAGTTGCATCGCACCTGCGGCGGTGACCGCCTTCGTCATCGACGCGATCCAGAACACGCTGTCCACCGTCATTGCATCGGGCTCGGACAGGTCGCGCTTGCCGAACGCGCCTTCATAAAGCACGTCCTTGCCGGTCGCGGCGACGGCGACGACGCCGGGAATGGCCTTCGCATCGCTCTTCTGGCGCAGAACCTGATCGATCTGGGCTTTGCTTTGCATGCGCATTTCCTCCGGTTTGATTATTGTTGGAAGTGATCGATTGTCCTCCCGCGAACCACGTGCGGCAAGCATCTCAACTGCAGCGCCGTTCGCGATGTCGTGACTTGACGGCGGGTCACCCGCGAAGGACGACACGGGGACCAAACTGCAACACCTCGTCACAATCTGCGGTGGATGACCGCACTTCGCCGAGACCTCGCGGGGTATCAGGCGATATGCTTCGGGCATACTGCTCTGAAATATTTTGTGAAGGCGTTCAGAATCCGGCCAATTCGACGCGGCCGGCCAAAGATTTGAAGCAAATGCTGGCGGCTTCGGTTGCCGCGAGGGGGCTTAAAATGATTTCGACCTGGAGCGAATGGAAGCGCTATCCCCGTCAGGGGCGGGGCGAGAACCTCGAGGCGCCGATTTCGCCGGGCATTTACGAAGTCCGGATCGCCGGCAGTGGTGCGCTATATTCCTTCGGAGCGGTCGACAATCTCGCGCAGGCCCTGGCGCTGCTGCCGGTCGGCTCGAAGTCGTGGTTCGGCCGGCGCGACACCACTTCCGTGCCGGATCTCGAGTACCGGACCTGCGCCACCTCGACTAGGGCCGACGCGAAGGCGGCCGCCGAACGCATGATCGGCCGGCGCGAGACCTATATGAGCGGCGCAGCGTAGACAACGCCAAGACTGAGTTGAGCTGAGTTCTGCCCACGATGCAGGACACCTCCCGTACGGAGAGGTAAGAGATCGCCGCCAGACTCAAGCAAAAATCGTCCTGCGCCGGCTTCGCGCTGATCCCAGATTAGCTTGAAGCAGACTTGCGTTGCGGGGCGATGCAATATGCCCCGCATGCCCCTATATTCCGGGCCAATCCGACAGTCCCAGGAGCAACGCCATGACCCCGACCGCCGCCGCACGCGCCCCGCAAGCCACCGCCGCCCTGCGCGATCGTCTCAAGGATCCCTCGCTGCTGCGCGAGGCCTGCTACATCGACGGCGCCTGGGTTGGCACGCCGTCGCGGCCGGTGACCAATCCGGCGAACGGCGTCGAGATCGCAAAGGTCCCGGTCATGAGCACGGCAGAGACGACGCAGGCGGTGCAAGCCGCCGAGCGCGCCTTCCCTGCCTGGGCCAAGTTGACCGCCAAGCAGCGCTCCAACATCTTGCGCAAATGGTTCGAATTGATCGCGGCCAATCGCGAGGATCTCGCGTTGATCCTGACCTCCGAGCAAGGCAAGCCGCTGACTGAAGCGCTCGGCGAGGTCGATATCGGCGGCGCCTATGTCGAGTTCTTTGCCCAGGAGGCCCGCCGTGTCTATGGCGAGACCATCCCGACTCAGCGTCCCGACGCACGCCTGCTTGCGATCAAGCAGCCGATCGGCGTCTGCGGCGCCATCACGCCGTGGAACTTTCCCTGCTCCATGATCACCCGCAAGGTCTCGCCTGCGCTCGCGGCTGGCTGCACCGTGGTGCTGAAGCCCGCGAATGAAACGCCGCTGACGGCGCTTGCGCTGGTCGCGCTCGCCGAGAAGGCCGGCGTGCCGAAGGGCGTGTTCAACATCCTCACCGGCAATTCGTCGGCGATCGGCAAGGTGCTGTGCGAGCATCCCGCCGTGCGCTTCGTCGGCTTCACCGGTTCGACGGAGGTCGGCAAGATCCTCTATCAGCAGGCGTCCGTCGGGGTGAAGAAGCTCGGCCTCGAGCTTGGCGGCAATGCGCCGTTCGTGGTGTTCGACGATGCCGATATCGATGCAGCGGTTGAAGGTGCGATCGTCTCGAAATATCGCAACATGGGTCAGACCTGCGTCTGCGCCAACCGCCTCTATGCCCAGGACAAGATCTACGACGAGTTCGTCGAGAAGCTTTCCAAGAAGGTCGCGGCGATGAAGATCGGCGACGGCACCGAGACCGGCGTGGTGCAGGGGCCGCTGATCAATTTGGACGCAGTGCTGAAGGTCGAAAAGCACATCGAGGATGCAGTCAAGGGCGGCGCCAAAATCGTCACCGGCGGTAAGCGCCATGCGCTCGGCGGCAGCTTCTTCGAGCCGACGGTGCTTGCCAACGTCAAACCGGATGCACTCGTTGCGCATGAAGAGACCTTCGGCCCGCTCGCGCCGGTGTTCCGTTTCAAGGACGAAGCCGAGGTGATCGCGATGTGCAACAACTCGCCGTTCGGTCTCGCCTCCTACTTCTATTCCCGCGACCTCGGCCGCGTCTGGCGTGTCGCCGAAGCGCTGGAATCCGGCATGGTCGGCGTCAACACCGGCCTGATCACGACGGAAGTCGCGCCCTTCGGCGGCGTCAAGGAAAGCGGCCTCGGCCGCGAAGGCTCGCATCACGGCATGGAAGAATATGTCGAGATCAAATACGTGATGATGGCGGGGATTTAGGTTTGTAGCCGCGGATGGAGTGCCGTAGCCCGGATGGAGCGAAGCGAAATCCGGGATTCCCGAGTCTGGTGAGAAACCCGGATTGCGCTTCGCTCCATCCGGGCTACGCTTTCGTCAGCGCCGCAGCACCGCGATCGTCCTGTTTGCAAAGCTCAGCCGCTCGGCCATGACCGACACGAAATAAGTCAGGAGCTTATGGCTGAGCTCGGGGTCTTCGTCCCTGATCGCATCGAACTGGTGCGTGTTCAGTACATAGAGCACGCTCGCGACCTCGGCCTGGATGGTCGCGCTGCGCGGCGTATGCGACACCAGACCCATCTCGCCGATCGTGGTGTAGCGGCCAAGGCTGCGCACGCGGGTGGTCCGGTTGTCCTCGGCCGGGACCATGATGCCGACACGTCCGTCGAGGATGAAGTGCATGGAATCGGCTGGGTCGCCGGCGTGCACGATGACCTCCCCGGCGTCGACCTCGATACGCTGGCAGCGGCGGATCAACTCGTCGGCGTCACGCTCGCTATCGAGAATCCGCGCGAACCAGTCCCGCAGGTTGGCCTCTTCCTGCGCCAGCCCCTGATGTTGCGAGATGATCTCGTTCTCACACCACTCCAGCGCATGATCGAGCTCGGGAATGATGGTGACGCCTTCACTGATGAAATCGCTGGACCGCAGCACCTTTTCGGCCGCGGCCGACAGATGCACCAGGATCAGCTCGACGCCGAGGTCGCGTGCGCTGCGCTTGATCTGGGCAAAGCTGTAGGCGGCTGACGAATCGACGCCGGTCACGAGCTTGAAGTCGAACAGCAGATAGCGGCACTCCGGCCGCTCCTGGAGCAGGCGCTTGACGTGCTGATAGAGCCGGTTGGCGGAGCCGAAGAACAGGTAGCTCTGCAGGTTCAGGCCCTGGATCGTGCCGCCATGGGCCAGCAGCACCTCCTGGTCGTCGCGCGAGCGGTCGAGCGAAGAGCGGTATTCCGAGCCGTCAAAGCTGTACTTGATCGACTCCACCCGCGCCGCGCTGAACGCGAATGTCAGGCAGCCGATGATCACCCCGATCAGGATGCCCGGCACGAAGCCCCAGCCGACAATGATGATGATGATGGCGATCAGCGACAGATATTCGAGCTTCGACAGCCGCTTGCGCGATTCGATGATCCATTTGTGGAGCTGATCGGCGCCGAGATAGAGCAGAAGGCCGCCCAGCACGAATTTCGGCATGAACCCGAGCAGGTCGGGGCCGATGGCGAGCATCAGCAGCGACATGGCCGCGACGGTGAGGCCGGACAAGCGTCCGCGGCCGCCGCTGCTGAAATTGAGAATCGAACGGCTGACCGAAATGCAGCCGGTATAGCCGCCGATTGCCCCGGTCAGGATGTTGGCCGCGCCCGTGATGTTCAGCTCGCGCTCCAGATTGGCCTCGCGATGCACGGCGACCTCGATCCCCGTGGTGTTGAACAATGTGCTGGACGCCGTGACGAAGATCACGGCAACCACGTTGCCGAGCAGGTCCGGCACGGCGGACCAGGGATAGCGGACGAGATCATCGCTGTGCCAGGGCAGCATGAAGGCCGCCGGCGGCGGAGGCTGGAAGGTCCAGCCCATGGCGCGCGCGTCCTCCGGCGAGATGCCCGCGATCCAGAACGCCACATGCGCCGTGAGCATGCCGCCGACAAGGATGATGGGCAGTCCGAACGGGCTGCGCGAGCGATGCCAGGTGAGGTACAGCACCAGCGCCATGGCGCAGGCCGCTCCCAGTTCCGACAGGGTGACGCCGCTGGTGAAGCGCAACAGCGTCCCGAGCTGCACCGGATGATTGGTGATCACCCGGATCGCGCCCATGACGATCAGAAGTCCGGTGGCTCCGAGGAATCCGCCGACCACGGGATAAGGCACGTAGCGGATCGCCCGGCCCATCCGCGTCAGCCCCAATCCGCACAGCGTGATACCGGTCAGAACGGTCGACAGGCCGAGCGTGATCAACACGGACGAGAGCAATGGTGCCGGCAGATTCGCCGCATCGATGCGCTCGACCAGCGAGGCGGCCAGGATTCCCGTCACCGCAGCGGTGGAGCTGTCCGGCGCGGCAATCGCAAAGGGCAGGGAGCTTCCGAATCCGATGACGGCCGCAAGCACGGCGGAGCTGATGAAGGTCGCGGCGATTCCGTAGGACAGATAGGGCGAGAGCGGACCGGCGAAGATCAGCAGGGCATAGGAGAGCCCGAAGGTGACGGTCAGCACGCTCGCGGCGCCGCCGCCCAGTATATCATTCAGCGCACGCTTGAGAGTCGGATCGAATCGAGTGGCTGGATCGTAGGTGATTGCTGGATCTGTCACGCCCTTGCGCTCGCCTCTGAAAATTCCCGTCCGAGACGTAGACGACTGCGAGCCTAGCGCAAAAGGATTCTTGCAAATATGAAATCGCCAACAGTTTGGGCGATCTGAAATGATCGGTCGAAGGCGCCGTGTCAGCCTCGGTGTCGTCCTGGCGAAAGCCCGGACCCATTACCCCAGGGAGAAGTCGTGGAGCGAACGTAACCGCGAATCTTCGCCAAACCCTGTCCTGTGGTAATGGGTCCTGGATCAACGCTCGCTCCGCTCGCTTGTCCAGGACGACAGCGGAATGTGAATGGCGGTCAACGTCGGAGTGCGTCCCCGACGATGACTCGCGAGGAGAGCTAGAGCTTCAGCTCCGACCCCGTAATCCGCCGATACGCTTCCAGGTACCTCTTGCTCGTCGCCTCGACGACGCTTGCCGGCAGCGGCGGGGGCGGGGCGTTGCCGTTCCAGCGGCCGGCGCGGCGCTCGACATCGAGATAGTCGCGCAACGGCTGCTTGTCGAAGCTCGCCTGCGGCTGGCCGGGCTTGTAGGCGTCGACCGCCCAGAAGCGCGATGAGTCCGGCGTCATCACCTCGTCGATCAGGATGATGCGGCCGTCCTTGTCGCGGCCGAATTCGAACTTGGTGTCCGCGATGATGATGCCCTGTTCTCGCGCCAGCTCCTCGCCGAGCGTGTAGATCGCGCGCGTCATGCTTTCCAGCGTATAGGCGACCTCGTCGCCGACGATCTCACGCATCCGCGCGATCGTGATGTTCTCGTCATGGCCGGTCTCGGCCTTGGTCGCCGGGCTGAAGATCGCAGGATCGAGTTTTTCGCTCTCCACGAGCCCCGCCGGCAGCTTCTCACCGGCGAGCGTGCCGGAGGCCGCGTATTCCTTCCAGGCGGAGCCGGAGATGTAGCCGCGGATCACGCATTCGATCGGAAACACCGTGGTGCGCTTGCACAGCATGGCGCGGCCGAGGATGTCGGCGCGGTGCGCTTTCAGCGCCGGCACTGCTGCGATGATCTCATCCGTGTTGGCGCTGATGACGTGATGCGGCACCACGCCTTCGAGCTCCCTGAACCAGAAGGCGCTGATCTGGGTTAGCACCGCTCCCTTCATCGGGATGGTCTCGCCCATCACGACGTCGAAGGCGCTGATGCGGTCGGTGGTGACGAGCAGCAGGCGGTCGTCATCGACGGCGTAGATATCGCGCACCTTGCCACGCCCGATCTTGGGGAGCGGCAGGTCACTGGAGAGCATGGTGGTCATCGGCAGGGGGCCTTCGGACAGGAGATCTTAAGCCGCGCGAAAAGGCGGCCCAAGATCGGGATAGCCTATTCCGGCAGCGGAATGAACTCGTGTTCCTGCGGAACAGCCGCAAAGCGGCCGGTTTTCCAGTCCTGCTTGGCCTGCTCGATCCGCTCCTTGCTGGAGGAGACGAAATTCCACCAGATGTGGCGCGGACCCTCCAGTGCATCGCCGCCGAGAAACATCATCCGCGTCGGCCTCACGGCCTTCACGGTGATGCGGTCGCCGGGCCGGAAGATCAGCAGGCGCGGCCCCTCATACCGCTCATTGGCGATCTCGACCTCGCCGTCGACGACATAGATCGCGCGCTCCTCGTGATCGGGGTCGAGCGGCACGCTCGCGCCTTCCGCCGCCGTCACCTCGGTATAGAACCAGGGCGAGACCATCGTGACCGGCGAGGTGATGCCGAACGCGGAGCCGGCGATCACCCGCGCGGTGAAATCGCGCTCGGAGATCATCGGCAGGTCGCCGGCGGCGTAGTGCTGGAACGACGGCGCGATCTCTTCCGATGCTGCCGGCAGCGCGATCCAGCTTTGCAAGCCCAGCATCTTCTGACCCGAGGCGCGCTGCGTATCCGGCGTGCGCTCGGAATGCGCTATGCCGCGGCCGGCGGTCATCAGATTCATCGCGCCGGGCGCGATCTCCTGGACGTTGCCCTCGCTGTCGCGATGCATGATCGCGCCGTCGAACAGATAGGTGACGGTGGCAAGGCCGATATGTGGATGCGGCCGCACGTCCATGCCCTTGCCGGAAACGAACTGCACCGGGCCGAAATGATCGAAGAAGATGAAGGGCCCGACCATCTGCCGCTTGCCATGCGGCAGCGCGCGGCGGACTTCAAATCCATCGCCGAGATCGCGGGTGCGCGGCACGATGACGAGATCGAGCGCATCGCATGTTTTGGGATCGCCGAGCACGGGATCGTTGTCGGGCATCCAGCTCATGGGAGAACTCCTGTTGGCCGTCTTTGGCGCAATCGTAGCAGGATTTGGCATTGCCGTCGCAATAATACCCGGACCGCTCATCGCATGCGCGTGATGAGGCGTCGCTAACTCTGATAACCTGCGGGTGCTTGAAAAAATCGGCCTGACGGACGATGTTCGGGCTGCCCAAACCCATCGGTCGCAACATTTGATGACTACAGCCGCTCTCGAGCTTGCCTTCCGCTCCGCCAGCGTCGCGCTGCTACTGGTGCTGGCTGCGTCATTGGTCGCCGATTTTCGCAACGTGTTGGCGGGGCGGCTCGGTGCTGCTCTCGCACTGGGCTTGGCCGCGCATGCGGTTAGCTATTCGGTTGGTGTCACGTCGCGGATCCCGGCATCGCATGCGCCGCTAATTGCGCTATCGACCGGCAACATCGTGGTGTTCTGGCTGTTCACGCGCGCGCTGTTCGACGATGAGTTTCGCTTGAGCTGGTGGCACGGATGGGTCTGGGCGCTGGTGACGGCGTTCAGCTTCGTTGGATGCCTCTGGATTGCACCGGGCGGCCACGTGCGGTTCTCGGTGACGGTGGTCAATCTGATCGTGCTCGGCTTCATCGCGCTTGCGATTGGGCAGACGATCGCCTCGTGGCCGGCCGACCTGGTCGAGCGCCGCCGCCGCGTTCGCGTCTTCCTCGTCTGTGCCGGCGCGCTCTATGGCGGAGTGAATGCACTGCTTCAGATCTCCGTCGCGGGTTACCGCGTCGGCGATGCCGCCGACACGATCAATGCCGGCGTGCTCGCCTGCATCGTCGCGGCCATCGCCTATGCCATGATGCGCGTCGATGCCGCCGATCTGTTTCCGGTTGCCGCGGAGGCCGCACCGGCGGTCATTTTCAGCCCGCAAGGAGCCGAAGATGCCGCTGACCAGAAGCTGATCGATGCCCTGATGCGGCTGATGGCGGATGAGCGGATCTACCGCCAGGAGAACATCACCATCGGCGTGCTGGCGGGCCGGCTGAAGATCCCGGAATACCGGTTGCGTCGGCTGATCAACCAGCGGCTCGGCTACCGCAACTTCAATGTGTTCCTGAACAACCACCGGATCGAGGAGGCGAAGGCCGCGCTGGCCGATCCCACCCAGGCCGAGGTTCCCGTTATCACCATCGCGATGGACGCCGGCTTCCAGTCCCTCGGCCCGTTCAACCGCGCCTTCAAGGCGGTGACCGGCGTGACGCCGACGGAATATCGCCGACTCAAGGCCGATGCGGCTTAGATTTTTAGATCATTGAAATCACAGATAAATTTCAAAATCGGCTAGGTCCGATCAGTTTCAACCAGGTCATTTTCCAAATCCGGCGAGCGCTTCCCGCCCGCATCCGGCTCCCTCTCCGGCACTCGCCTCGAACCGGAGAAAGCCTGTGACCCGCCGCCGAAAAATCCTCCTCCTCACCACCGCCATTGCCTGTGCCGGCCTCGCGCTCGGCGCGGCGCGGGCGCGCGATGTGCCCAAGGTTGCCACCGGCTTCATCGCCGACACGCTCTGCGCGGAAACGTTCGTCTCCGGCCTCGATCCCCAGCACAATCTCGCCGAGACCACGGATGCGATGCCGGGCGCCGGTCTGTTGACCTGGGCGATGGATTTTCAGGTCGATCGCGTGCGCAAGGATGTGACGGTGTCACTGTTCGGCATCGGTCGCAGCCACGCCGTCTATCGTGAGGGGCTCGGCTGCACGCTCGAGCACGGCCAGCGGATCACCGACGTGGCACTGCCGCCTGACGACAAGCAGCCCGCCTTGCTGCCGGAGATCGCCGGCCCGGGACTGGTGGAGCCGCAAAGCGAAGGACTGTCAACCGCGCTCGACCGCGCTTTCACCGAACCCGCGCAGCCGCCCTATCGGCGCACGCGCGCGATCGTCGTCATGAAGGCCGGCCACATCATCGCCGAGCGGTATGCCGACGGTGTCGGACCGCAGACGCCGCTGCTCGGCTTCTCCATGACCAAGTCGGTGACCTCGGCGCTGACAGGCATTCTAGTGCGCCAGGGCAAACTCAAGCT
This sequence comes from Bradyrhizobium sp. UFLA05-153, assembly GCF_054185185.1. Lineage (NCBI taxonomy): Bacteria > Pseudomonadati > Pseudomonadota > Alphaproteobacteria > Hyphomicrobiales > Nitrobacteraceae > Bradyrhizobium > Bradyrhizobium sp. UFLA05-153. The sequence goes on along the minus strand of NZ_JBBIAM010000003.1, from coordinate 49,413 downwards.
CGACGGGCCCGCGCCGATCGCCGCCTGGCAGAATCCGGATGATCCGCGCCATGCCATCACCGTCGACCAGTTGCTGCGTCACACCGCTGGGCTCGCGCTCGGAAGCTCGTTGCAGGCCTCGCTCGGCTCTGCGCTCGAGCCGGTCAACACGATGAAGTATGCGGAAAACGACATGGCAGCCTTTGCCGAGCGTGCGCCGCTTGCGACCGCGCCGGACACGGCCTGGAATTATCACGACGGCAACTTCGTCATCCTCGCGCAGCTGATCCGCAATGCCGCCGGCGGTAAGCCCGGAGATGCGCTCCGTTTCGCGCGCCGCGAACTGTTCGCGCCGCTCGGCATGGTCAACGTCACGCTTCAGCTCGACGGCGCCGGCACGATCGAGGGCTCCGGCGAAATGCTGGCGTCCGCACGCGACTGGGCTCGGTTCGGCCAGCTCTATCTCAACGACGGCGTCGTTGGCGGCAAGCGTATCCTGCCCGAGGGCTGGGTCAGCTATTCGGCATCGGCGACGCCAAATGCCTGGGTCGGCATCGGCGCCGGCTTCTGGACCAATCAGGGCGACAGCTTTGGCGCGAAATTCCGCATCGAACATGGCTGGCCGCGCGATGCGTTCTTCGCCAAGGGGACGATCGGGCAATATGCGATCGTGATCCCGTCCGAGCGCCTGGTGATCGTGCGCCTCGGCCGCTCGCCGAACTGGCCACCGGAGGTGGACGGCGTGTTCGACCTCGTCCGCGACGTGGTCGCAGCCACGCATGACAAGAGCAAGATGGCGGGTGGGAATTAGTGGGCTCTTCCCTTCTCCCTTTGCGGGAGAAGGTGCAGCGCCGATGCGGGGCGAGCTGGGCTTATTGCCTCCCCAGCTCCGTCGCCTTCGCCACGCGATCGAATCGTTCCAGCGACAGGATCGCATCGGCAAATTGCTGGGCACGCGCGTTCAGCACGGGGCGTGCCAGCGTCAAGAATTTCTGCTGCATCGCCTGCGCATCCGGGAACGAGTTCGGTTCGCCCGAGGGATCGGCGTAGAGCCGCTCGTGCACGCCGTCGTCGGTGGTGATGCTCACGCGCGCGCCGAAGGGATGGACGCGGCCTTCCAGGCGGGCATCCTGCACGACGTCGAACTTGTCGGCGAGCGCATCGATTGCGGCATCGCCGAGCCTGCCATAGTCGTCCCAGCCGAAGCTGCCCTGGTCGAGGGCGAGCGCGCCGGTGAAAAACATCGAGAACTGGCCGCCGACGATCGAGCGCGGGTGCCGCTTGGTCGCGGCATCGCCGGTCAGCGTGATGCCGTTGCGATGCAGGCCGATCTCGACACGCTTGACCTGCTCGGGCGTCAAATTGTGCTCGCGCCGCATCGCGATCAGCGCGTCGATCGCGGCGTGGGTGTAGCGGCAGCTTGGATAGGGTTTGACGCCGATCTTCATGGTCTCGTAGCTCTTGCCGAGCTCGGCGACCGCTTTGTCCGGATGCGCATCATCTGTGTAGCCGACCAGGAGGCCGTGCTTGCCCTCGACCGATTCCGTCGAGCCGATGAAATCGTTGCGCGCCAGCGTCGCGGCGATCACGCCGTTCATCGCGGCGGCGCCGACCTGGTAGCGCTTGTTCCAAGCGCCGTTGAGCAGAAATTGCAGCGAGCCCGCGGCCTGGCTGCCGGAGACGCCGAAGGCCGAGATGATCTGCTTTTCGCTGAGGCCGAACAGCTTGCTAGCTGCGGCCGCCGCACCATAGGTGCCTGCGGTCGCGGTCGGATGGAAGCCGCGGGCATAATGTGAGGTCGGGTCGAGCGCGTTGCCGAGCCGGCAGCAGACCTCGTAGCCTGCGACGATCGCGGTGAGCACGTCGCGCCCGGAGGCGCCGACCATCTCGCCGACTGCGAAAGCCGCGGGCACCACCGGCGCGCTCGGATGCAGCGAGGAATCCGCATGCGTGTCGTCGAAATCGAGGGAGTGGCCGAGGGCGCCGTTGAGGAGCGCGGCGACCGCCGGCGTCCAGGTTTTGCTGTCGCCGAACACGGTGGACTCGCCCTTGCCGTCGAGCGCGAGCACCTCCAGCATCTTCAGCAGCGACGGCGTCGATTCCGCCTCGCGGCGCGCGCGAATCGCGCTGCCGAGGAAATCGAGCGTCAGCACTTTTGCGCGCTCAAGCACCTCCGCCGGAATATCCTCGTATTTCAGGTTGCAGACGAAGGCGGCGAGCGTTGCGGTTTCGTGGGCCATCGTGTTTCCTCGTTTTGGCCGGCAGGGTAGGCGGGCGGATTTTTCCTTTCAAGCCGCCTGGCGGCTTGCGGGTATCAGCTATGCTTTGGGCCGGGTTACGGGGATCGGGATATTCGACGATGGCATTCGCACGGCAGCTATACGACCGGGTTCGGTCGCGAAGGACGCAACTGGGGCTGGCGATCCGGGTCACGGTGGCGGCAACCGCGGCCTATGTGATCGCAACCGCGCTGCACCTATTGCTGCCGCTCTGGGCGGTCCTGACCTCGCTGATCGTGACCCAGATGAGCGTCGGGCGCTCGCTGAAGGCGACGCGCGACTACATGCTCGGCACGATCGGCGGCGCCATCTATGGTGGCGCCATCGCAATCCTGATCCCCTATTCGAGCGAAGCCGGGCTGTTGGGGCTTCTGGTCTTGTCGGTCGCCCCGCTCGCCTTCATCGCCGCAATCAATCCGAGTCTCAGCGCTGCGACAGTGACCGCCGTGATCGTGCTTTTGGTTCCCACCTTGCATCATTCCGATCCCATGACTTCGGCGATCGATCGCGTCAGCGAGGTCGCGGTCGGCGCGATCACGGGGCTGCTCGTCTCTTTCCTGGTGCTGCCGTCGCGCGCGGCCCGGCAGATTCGTGCCGGCGCTGCGCGCCTGCTCGAGCTGATCGCCGACGCTCTCACCGAACTGATGGCAGGCCTGACGCGCGGCCGCGACAACGACGCGCTGCATCGGATCCAGGACGGCATCGGCACCGCGATGGTGGGACTCAACGCCACTGGCGCCGAGGCCGAGCGCGAGCGCGCGGCGCGCCTGTCGAGCGGGCCCGACACCGGTCCTCTGCTGCGAACAGTGCTGCGGCTGCGCCATGATGTCGTGATGATCGGCCGCGCCACCGTGGTGCCGCTGCCGGCCGATGTGCAGGTCAGGCTCGCCGCGCCCTTGTCGGAGGTCGGCACGGTGATCGCGCAATTCCTGCGCTCCGCGGCTGCGGCGCTGCGGGCCGGCGCCGGTGCGCCGCCGATCCATCCCGTGCACGTTGCGCTGCAGACCTACGCCGATGCGGTCGCCGCCGTTCGTCGCGACGGCCTGATCCGCGGCCAGCCCGGCGATACCGCCGAGCGCTTCTTCGCGCTTGGCTTCTCGCTGGAGCAGATGCACCAGAATCTCAGCGACCTCGATCGCGTCATCGGCGAGTGGTCGGAGGCGGCGGCGGACAAGCCGGCGCGGGTTGCGGATCAGTCGAGCTAGATGTTGAGGAAGCCGAGGGTCAGCTTGTCGCGCTGCTCGATTCCCTGAATGAGGGCTGCGAGCGCTGCATCAAAATTCGGTTCCGGCCTCTCCAGCTCCCAGGCGCCGTCATGATCCCAGCGATAGCACCAGCCGTAGCGCTCGCCCGGTTCGAGATGGAGCAGAAGGCAACGGCTGGCCTGTGCCGGCTCGGCTACGGGCAGCAAGTGCCGGAGCGAAACGCCGTATTCCGCGCGGAAATGCGCGACGGCCTCCTCGAGCTGCTCGGCGTCCGCGAAAGAGACAAAGCTGAGAATGTTGCTGCGCTGGGTGGCGAGATCCGCAGGCCGATAGAAGCGAAGCTCGGCGGAGTCCTCGGGCAGCCGGACCAGGAGCTCGGTCTCGCCGCGCGACAGCAGGAATTTGCGATAGTCGTCCGGTAGCTGAAGGCCGAGCTCGGTTTCCGCCTTGCGCACCTCTTCTTCGCGCGCGGGTTCAGCGGCCTTCCAGCGCCACTGTTCGTTTGCGTCCGCTTTGCGCCGCGCTTCGTAGTCGGCGTAACCGGGCAGCGCCATGATGTCCTCATAGCCGCCATAGCGTGACCGGCGATAGGCATCGTCGAAGGCATCCTCCGTGCGCTCCGGAAAATAGACGCAGAGGATGACGACGCGCTGCAGGATGCGCTTGTGATTGGCCGCGACCCTGCAGGCCCGCTCGATCGCCGCGAGTCCGGCCGATGGATTGCCCGCGCGCACATAGGCGTCGCTGAGCGATTCGAGGATACGCCCCTCCAGCTCGCTCTCGTAAATCGACCAGGCGTAATGCGGTTGTTCTGCGGCACGCCGCGCAGCCAGCGTATCGCGCGCCCGTTCGGCAATGTGCAGCGTCCGTTGCGCGTCCGCATCGGCCGCGAGGCCGTGATGAGCGGCAAGCCACAGATACAGCGGCTCGTGCTCGGCCGGCGTGCCCTTCAGCGCCCGGAGATGTTTTGCCTGCTCGGCGAGCGGTGCGCCCAGTGCGGCCATCATCAGTTCGTCCAGGCCCTTCTGCCAATCCGGCTTGGCTTGCGGATCGGGCAAGAGGTTGCGCAGCGTATATTTGGTGTGGCTGGTCTCGAAATAGCCGGCGTCGACGAGCCTGGCCCCCTCGCGCCGGAACGAGGAGATCGCCACGGTGACGTCCGAATAGGTCTCGCGCAGAAACTCGTCCGATCCGTACTCTCCCTCGCGCATGTGGATGCCGATGATCATGGGGTCGCCGCCCAGGATCAGCAGCAGCTCGCGGTCGTCATCACCAGGCGGACGATGGAAGAATTTGGCCAGATACATCGGATCTCCGAACGCGAGCAAAACGTAGGCCGGCATAGCTGCCGGCCGTCACGTCTCAGTCGCTTGCGCGGAGAAACTGGTTCACGGTCGCGGGGTTAGCGCCGCCTCAGACCCTTGCTTTGCATGCGCCAGACCAGGAGATCGATGCGGTCCTGGCCGAAGAACGGCTCGTTCTCGAAAACGAAGGTCGGCACGCCCCAATGGCCGGAGGCCGCGTGATCCCTTTCGTTGTCAGCGATCACCTGCTGGTAGCTATCAGGATCGGCGCTGATCGCCGCATCCATCGCGGCGAGATCGAAGCCGGCTTTTTCGGCGGCACGCGCGAGATGGTCGCCTTCGTTCCATCCCTCGACCGAGCCGTCCCACAACACGCACGCGATCGCGGAGGTAAATTCGAGCGCGCGACCCTCGAGCTGGGCCATGGCGCCGAGCCGGGTCAGGCGATGGATGTAGGGTTGCTCCGCCGCGACCTCCAGCGTCGTCCTGTCCTGTACGACCGGGTCGGGACGGGGAAAGCGGAACGGAATGTTCTCGTGCTGAGCCACGCGGCTGCTGTCAAGGATGACATAGGGGATGAACTGCCGGTTGGTTCTCTTGAAGAAGCCGGGCACGCGCACCGCGAGCGGATAGACCGGCCGCAGGTTCACCGTGAGATCATAGCCCGCGACGAGTTTCAGCGTTCTGGGCAGCGCCAGATAGCTGTAGGGACTTCGGAAGGAGAAGAAGAGGTCGACTGAGAGGGTCATCGGACTGCCTCCACGATCCGCCCCATCATGCTGCGGACCACCAGCTTGTGGAAGGGCATGATCAGCGTGAGATAGCTTCGGCCGAGCAGATTATGTGTCCGCACCAGCGTGGTCGAGGTCACCTGCTTCTGCTTCTGCGTCGCGTCGCCGGCGACATCGACCACGATGCGGAAATCGAGATGATAGTCATCGAAGCCGGCGACGAGTCGCTCCGGCGTTTCGCTGACCACCGGAAACAGCCCGATCAGGCCTCCCGGCGCCGGCGCGCCTTCGCCCGACGTCTTGAGCCCGAACGGCGTGACCAGGATGTTACGCAGGCGCAGCAGCGCATCGATCCAGCGCGGTCCGTGCAGCACCATTCGGACACAGGCCTCGCGGGCGGTAAGCACCTTCCCGCCGATCTCAACGCGATGGGCGTCGATGAATTGCGCGCCGGCAAGCAGTGCGTCGGCGTCGACCTCTGGGGTAACTTCGCGGACGGGCGTCATTCCCCCAATCTGCGCGCCAGCCGCTGGAAGCGCAAGATCAGAAGGGCGGCGTAGACGAAGGTCCCGAGCGACAGCCCGATCCAGACGCCGACCGCGCCGAGATGGATGTTGAAGGCGAGCAGCCAGGCACTCGGGAAGCCGACGCACCAATAACCGATGATGGCGAAGACGAGCGTCATCGTTGTGTCGTTGAGGCCGCGCAGCGCCCCGCCCATGATGGTCTGCAGACCGTCGGCGATGAAGAAGGTCGAGCCGACCAGGAGCAACGTCGCGGTCAGCTCGATCGTCTCCGAGCTCGTCTCGCCACCGCCGAAGAACAGCCGCGCCAGCGCATATCGGCCGATCATGATGGCAAGCGTTAGCGCCGCGACGAGCGCAACTCCGAGCAGCGCCGCGACGAGGCCTGCGCGCTGCACCGCCGCCGGCTCGCTGCGGCCAAAGGCGTGTCCGACCCGCACTGTCGCCGCCATGCCGATGCCGAGCGGGATCATGAACAGCACGGCGGTAACCTGGAGCGCGACCTGATGGGCGGCAAGCGCGGTCGTGCTGATCAGTCCCATCAGAAGCGCGGCCGAGGAGAACATGCCGTATTCCATCAGCAGCGCAAACGAGATCGGCGCGCCGATCGCGATCAGCTCGCGCGTCAAGGGCCAGTCGCCACGCCAGAGGTGTACGAGCGGATGATAGTCCGAAAACGGCTTTCGAAACGCGACGATGGCCAGCGCTGCGAAGAAGGTGCCGAAGTTGATGAGCGTGGTCGCGAGCCCTGCGCCGAGCAGGCCGAGCTGCGGCAGGCCGAACAGGCCGTGGATCAAGAGATAGACCAGCACCGCATTGGCGGGGATCGCGGCAAAGGTGATCCATAGCGGCGGTTGCGGCCGGTTCACGGCGCCCATGAATCCGCGCAGCGCAATGAAGCCGAGCGCCGGTGCGATGCCCCAGGCAAGCCCGAACAGATAGCGCTGCGCCAGCGCGGCCGAATGCGGCGTCTGTCCGAGCGCCAGCAGGATCTCTTCGCCATAGAGCGGGGAGGCAATCATCGGCAGCGAGATGAGCAGCGCGACCCATAGCCCGATGCGCAGGGAGCGCCGGATGCGCCCGACGTCTCCGGCGCCAAAGGCCTGTGCCGCCAGTGGTGCCACGGCGGCGACGAGGCCGAGGCCGAAGGTGAAGCTGATGAAGTAGACCGTGTGTGCCAGCGCTGCGGCCGCGACCGCGTCCTGGCCGAGCCGGCCGATCAGCGCGAGGTCGGTCGTCATCATCGCGATCTGCCCGAGCTGCGTCAGCATCATCGGCACGGCCAGCCGCAACGTCTCGCCGAATTCATCGGCGAGGTGGTTGGGCTGCATACCGAGTTGTGGCTGCGGACGAGGTTCGACGGTATCGAGCATGGGCGCACGATAGCATCGCCACGCGTCGAAAACATGGCCTGCGCTTTTCACCCTCTCCCCTTGTGGGAGAGGGTGGCTCGCCGCGTAGCGGCGAGACGGGTGAGGGGTCTTTCTCCTCGCGCGAATCTCTCTCAGTCGTCGTGCGGATAGATACCCCTCATCCGGCGCTTCGCGCCACCTTCTCCCACAAGGGGAGAAGGGACGTCATAGCCTCAGCTCTTCCGTTCCGGCACGCGCTTGATCCTGGCGCCGAGCGCGTTCAGCCGCTCGTCGATGCGCTCATAGCCGCGCTCGATCTGGTCGGCATTGTTGATCGTCGAGGTGCCCTCGGCGCAGACTGCCGCAAGCAGCATCGCCATGCCGGCGCGGATGTCGGGCGAGATCATCGAGGCGCCGCGCAGGCGGCTGGGTCCCGCGATGATCGCGCGGTGCGGATCGCACAGCACGATGCGCGCGCCCATCGCGATCAGCTTGTCGACGAAGAACATCCGCGATTCGAACATCTTCTCGAACATCAGGATCACGCCTTCGCATTGCGTGGCGGTGACGATCGCGATCGACATCAAATCGGCCGGGAAGGCCGGCCAGGGCTGGTCCTCCAGCTTCGGCACGTGGCCGCCGAAATCGTCCTGGATCTTCAGCGTCTGGTTGGAGGGCACGATCAGGTCGTCGCCCTCGACGCGACAGACGATGCCGAGCCGCTCAAAACCCATGCGGATCGAGCGCAGATGCTCGACGCCTGCGCGGACGATGCGCAGGGGCGAGCGCGTCACGGCGGCAAGTCCGATCAGCGAGCCGACTTCGATATGGTCGGGCTGGATCGCGTAGGTCGCCGAACCGAGCGGCGCCTGCCCATGAACGATCATCGTGTTGGTGCCGATGCCCTCGATCTTCGCGCCGAGCGCGACCAGGAAATTGGCGAGGTCCTGCACATGCGGTTCGGAGGCCGCGTTGCGCAAATAGGTGACGCCGTCGGCAGCCACGGCCGCAACGAGCGCGTTCTCGGTCGCGGTGACGCTCGGCTCGTCCAGGAACACGTCGGCGCCGGTCAGCTTTGGCGCGCGAAACTCGAGCCGGTCGGTCGCGGTGACCTTGGCGCCCAACTGTTCCAGCGCCAGCACATGCGTGTCCAGCCTGCGCCGGCCGATGACGTCGCCACCGGGCGGCGGCAGCATCACCTCACCGCAGCGGGCGAGCAGGGGGCCCGCGAGCAGGATCGAGGCGCGGATGCGGACGCAGAGCTCGGGATCGAGATCGGCGGCGCGGATGCTCTTGGCGTGAATGACGAGCGTGTTGCGCTCGCGCCATTCGGCCGACGCGCCGACCGAGCGGATCAGTTCGACCAGCGTCTCGGTGTCGCGGATGCGCGGCACGTTCTGAAGCGTCACCGGATGTTCGGTGAGCAGGGCAGCCGCGATGATCGGCAGCGCCGAGTTCTTGTTGCCGGACGGCTCGACCGAGCCCGAGAGCCGGTGACCGCCCTCGACGATATATTGAATGGGCGCCACGTCGGTTTTCTCCGTCCTGTTGCTGTGGGGCGGGCTGCTTCGGGAGCGGAAACTACCGAGAATTGAGCAGGGTAGCAATTCTGCACTTGTCGCGGCGGGAGGCCGCTCATTGGCCCCGAACAGGCCCGCTGGACCCGGCGTTTAGAACAAGCCGATGATATTGGCCACCACATAAAGGATGACGATCAGCATCAGCACGCCCATCGCCAGGAAGGAGCCCCCTCTCCCGCTTACGGGAGAGGGGCGGGGAGAGGGTGTCTCCACAACGGGGCACTCCCCAAGAGGAGAAAGCCCTCACCCGGCGCTTCGCGCCGACCTCTCCCGCAAGCGGGAGAGGTGCAGCGACGCCGTGGCCAGCAGACATAATCCGAAGCCGCTTCGCCTCAGATATCGATCGTTGCGCTTAGCGAGTGTTCCTGGATGAAATCGCGGCGCGGCTCGACCACATCGCCCATCAGCTTGGTGAAGATGTCGTCGGCCTCGTCGACCTCCCTGACCTTCACCTGGAGTAGCGAGCGCACTTCGGTGTCCAGCGTGGTTTCCCAGAGCTGCTCCGGGTTCATCTCGCCCAGACCTTTGTAGCGCTGCAGCGTGATGCCTTTGCGGCCGGAATCGGTGACCGCCTCGAACAGGTCGACCGGGCCGTGGACGACGTGCTCGCTGTCCTTGCGTCGCAGCTTGCCGGAGCGGGCGTAGACGTCCTGGAGCTTCGTCGTGTACTCGTCGAGCTTGCGGGCCTCGGCCGAGCCGAGCAGCGCGTCGTCAATGATAGCCGCTTCCTTGACGCCACGCACGGTGCGCTCGAACAGGAAGCCCTGGCCCTCGACGAATTGCCCGACCCAGCCGCGTTCGACCTCTTCGGCCTGGTTGTCCAGCCGGCTGGCGATGTATTGCGCGGCGGCCGTGGCGTTCTCGGGATTGCCGTAGATCGACTTGTTCAGCACGCCGGTGATGGCGGCCTGCTCGACGACCTTGCGGTTATAGCGGCTGTGCAAATTGCGCAGGATGCTGCGGACGACGCGGGCGTCGTCAACCAGCGAGCGCAGGTCGCGGCCGGTGCGATCGCCGCCGGTTCCGGGAACGAACACGCAATCGTCGAGCCCGGCGTCGATCAGATAGTCCTCGAGCGCGCGCTCGTCCTTCAGGTACTGCTCGGACTTGCCGCGCGTGACCTTATAGAGCGGAGGCTGGGCAATATAGAGATAGCCGCCGTCGATGATGTCGCGCATCTGCCGATAGAAGAAGGTGAGCAGAAGCGTGCGGATGTGGGCGCCGTCGACGTCGGCGTCCGTCATCACGATGATCTTGTGATAGCGCAGCTTCTCGACCGAGAAATCGTCGCTGATGCCGGTGCCGAGCGCGGTGATCAGCGTGCCGATCTGCTCGCTCGACAGCATCTTGTCGGGGCGCACGCGTTCCACGTTGAGGATCTTGCCGCGCAGCGGCAGCACCGCCTGGAACTCGCGATTGCGGCCCTGCTTGGCGCTGCCGCCTGCCGAGTCGCCCTCGACGATGAACAGCTCGGACTTCGCCGGATCCTTCTCCTGGCAATCGGCGAGCTTGCCGGGCAGCGAGGAGACCGAGAGCGGGCTCTTGCGCGTCAGCTCGCGCGCCTTTCGCGCGGCCTCGCGGGCAGCGGCGGCCTGGATCACCTTGCCGACGATCATCTTGGCTTCGCTGGGGTGCTCCTCGAACCACGCCGCAAGCGCCTCGTTGAGCACGTTCTCGACCACGGGACGCACTTCCGAGGACACCAGCTTGTCCTTGGTCTGCGACGAAAACTTGGGATCCGGCACCTTCACCGACAGCACGGCCGTCAGGCCTTCGCGGCAGTCATCGCCGGTCAGCGCGATCTTTTCCTTCTTCGCGTTGGCCTCGGCATAGCCGTTGACCTGGCGCGTCAGCGCGCCGCGGAAGCCGGCGAGATGGGTGCCGCCGTCACGCTGCGGGATGTTGTTGGTGAAGCATAGCACGTTCTCGTGGTAGCTGTCGTTCCACCACAGCGCCGCCTCGACGCCGATGCCATTGGCTTCCGAGCGCACCATGATCGGCGAGGGCACGAGTGCCTTCTTGTTGCGGTCGAGATATTTGACGAATTCCTCGACGCCGCCGGAATAATGCATCTCCTCGCGCTTCTCGACCGCATGGCGCATGTCGGAGAGGATGATGTTGACGCCGGAGTTGAGGAAGGCGAGTTCGCGCAGGCGATGCTCGAGCGTCGCGAAATCATACTCGACGTTCTTGAAGGTATCGGTCGAGGCCAGGAACGTCACTTCCGTGCCGCGCCTGCCCGGCGCATCGCCGACGACCTTCAGCGGCGCGACGGCATCGCCATGGGCGAACTCGATGTAGTGCTCCTTGTCGTCGCGCCAGATGCGAAGCCCGAGCTTGCTCGACAGCGCGTTGACGACGGAGACGCCGACGCCGTGCAGGCCGCCGGAAACCTTATAGGAATTCTGGTCGAATTTTCCGCCGGCGTGGAGCTGGGTCATGATGACCTCGGCCGCCGAGATGCCTTCGCCCTTGTGGATGTCGACGGGAATGCCGCGGCCGTCGTCACGCACGGTGACGGAATTGTCGGCATTGAGGATCACGTCGACGCGCGTGGCGTGGCCCGCGAGCGCCTCGTCGATCGCGTTGTCGACGACCTCGTAGACCATGTGATGCAGGCCCGAGCCGTCGTCGGTGTCGCCGATATACATGCCCGGGCGCTTGCGGACGGCATCGAGCCCCTTGAGCACGCGGATCGATTCCGCGCCGTATTCGCTCGCGTTGGAGGGCTCGTTTTCGGCACGCGGCTGCCGAGCAGGTTCTGTCATGAGAGGCCTTCGAGGTGACGTCCGAATCAGCGGCGCAAAGGCGCTGATTTGGGAGGTATTTGTGCCATGAAAGGAGGATTGCGCCTAGCGCAAAGTATCCTTCCGCAACCCTTTGAGCAGATAGGGATTTTTAGGCACTTTTCAAGGCGCTCGAAGCCCGATTCTCAGGCTCACAAAAAGCCCGATTCGAGGGCGCGTTCTTGGCTCCCGAAGGAGTGGATTTTGCGGGCCGGAGAAGCGCGTTCCGAGATGCCGTAGGCCTCTGGAACAGCCACGGGTTCAGTATATCTGGGACGGCTCCTTATCGTCGTGAAGATCCCAGGTCTCGCCTGAGGCCAGGGTGATGGTATCGGTGCGCACCAGATGGCCCGACACGAGCAACTGGTAGGAATACGTGCCGGGCGGCAGATCCAGCACCTGTGGATGATTTTCGCCGCCCGCGATCTTGATGGTCTGATCGTTGATCACAAGCGAAGCCACGTCCGGCACGAGATAGCCGAATATCAGCCGCGCTTGTCCTGATATCGGCAGGAAGTTGGCCTTGGCTGCGGCCTCCGTATTCCGCTGCACCAGGCTGACCGTGGTCTCGCCCTTGGCGTGGTCGAGCGTCAGCATGCCCGGCCCCTTCGGGGAGGCGAAGACGAGCCGCGCGCGATCGGCGGCGACCATCGCGCCCGCCGGCTTTTCCCGCCAGCCGTGCTTTCCGAGTTCCGTGCGGTAGAAGGCCAGTACGTCGCTGAGCTCCGCGGGCACGTGGGCTTTGAGCTCGAGCTGTAACGGGACTTCGATGCCGGTCTTGTGCGTGGTACTGAAGCTTGTGTGGCTGGCTCGCGTCGGCACGGGCATGTCGGCGTTGGGATCTGCTGCGGTCAGCGGCTCCTGCGAGCAGCTTGTGAGAAGAGCGAGGCCGCACACCCACAGTCGCCATCGTGCCGGGACATTCGTAGCGCGCTTGACCATCGTCACACTCACTCTCCAGGGATGTCGCGCGTCTTGATCCTCGCGCGACGCCGCTTGCATCGCCAGCTGCCGCTGGACGCTAGTCGCCCCACGGATCGGCCAGGTTCAATTTGACCGATTCGGCAAGGGCTGCGGGGTCAGTACAGATGGAACGGCGACCGGACGTCTCCGTCGCGCCCCACCGTGAGCTCCCAGGCGTCGCCGACGGCGAGCGTGAGGGTGTCGGTGCGGGTCGGATGGTCCGGCACGCGCAGCTCGTAGGAATACTCGCCCGGTGGCAGATCGAGCCTCAGCGCGTGTTGGTAGCGGTCCGCGATCGTGATCGTCTGCTCGTTGATGGTGAGCTCCGCTTCGTTGTCGCCGGTATTGGCGAACACCAGCGCCGCCTGGCCGGGTTTGGGCATGACGTTCGCCTTGGTCGCGGCGTCCGAGTTCTTCTGCACGAGACTGACCGAGGTGTTGCCGTTCTTGCGACCGAGCTTCAGCACCGCCGATCCCTCCGAGACGGTGAAGGCAAGCTGCGCCTGATCGGCGGCGATCACCGTGCCGTCCGGCTTTTCCTGCCAGCCGAGCTTGCCAAGCTCCGTGCGATAGAAGGCCACCACGTCGCCAAGCTTCGCGGGCACGCAGGCTTCGAGCGTGCTCCGAAGCGGAGCCTTGCTTCCGGGCGTCACGGTCGTGTTGAAGCTGCTGAAGCTGGATGCCGTCGGCACGGGCACGGCCTTGTCGGGATTTGGCGTGAGCGTCTGCCAGCCGATCGCAGCCTTGATCCTGGCGAGCGGGCTCGGCGCGACGCAGTTGCGATAGGCCTCGACGTTCACGTCCATGATGGCGCCAGCCTGTGCCGCGATTGGCGAGCCCGCCAAGAGGAAGAGGCTGCACGCAACCCGCCGCCATCGTGCCGAAACCTTCATCCCGCGCCTGACCATCGTCGTACTCACTTTCCAAGGGTATCGCGCGTCTTCGCGCGATGCAGAGGCTGCGACACGGTGGCCGCAGCCTCTAGACGACTAGTCGCCCCTCGAACCGGCCAGGTTCAACCTGGCCGGATCTCGGCAAAGGCGGCGAGGTCAGTACATCTGGAGCGGCAGCACCTCGCCGGTCGGACCCACCATCAGGCCCCAGGCATCCCCGGCGCCGAGCTCGATCGCCTCGTTGTGGGCCGGGCGCCCCGCGACCTTCAGCGCGTACTGGTACTTGCCGGGCGGCAGATCGAGCATCGGCACTTTCGGCGATTGCGGTCCGCCCGCGCCGGCGGCGATCTTGATGGTCTGCTTGTTGATGGTGAGCACGGCTTCCTGGTTGCCCATGTTGCCGAGCAGCAGCTTGGCCTGGCCCGGCTTGGGCATGATGTCCGCTTTCGTCGCGGCATCCGGGTTCTTCTGCACCAGGTTGACCGAGGTCTCGCCATTGGCGCGGCCGAGCTTCAGCGTTGCCGGCCCCTGCGGCGAGGCGAAAGCGAGCTGCACGCGATCGGCGGCGACCACCGCGCCATCCGGCTTCTCCTGCCAGCCGAGCTTGGTGAGTTCGCTGCGATAGAACGCGAGCACGTCGCTAAGCTCCGCGGGCACGCTGGCTTCGAGCTCGCGACGGAACGGGGCTTCGATGCCGGGCAATTTTGCCGTGCCGAGTGAGGTCGAGGTGCGCTGCTTCGGCACGGGCAGCGCGGACTCCGGGTCTGCTTCGAGTGGCGCGGACGCTTTGGCCTGCGCGCCAGCCTGATCGCTGCCGGCCTGCTTGCCGGTGGACGCAGGCTTGGCCGCGGCCATGCGCAGGCCGGACCCGTCGGCGCTGACATTCACCTTGGCGCCCATCTGCATCACCGTGAACGAGATCGTCTTGCCGCCCTTGGCGAACTCGAGGACCGCCATGTTCGGCTGGTTGATCACCGAGGGCTGCTCCTTCCAGCCCGCCTGCTTCAGCGCTGCACGGTAGAAGGTGGTGATCGCCTTGACGCTGGAGGTGGAGTTGAATTCGAGCCGGCCGTCATCGCCCTTGAAATCCACCTCCTGAGCGTTCTCCGGCAATGGCACCGGCGTGGTGCTGCCGGCCTGCGCCTGCAACGGCGAATCGGACAGCGTAGCGGCCTGCGCCTTGCGCCTGACTTCGTCCGCGGCGATGACCTGTTTCGCCATCTGCTCCGCGTCTTTCATGAATTGGTCGTCGGCGTCCTTCTTTGCCTTGGCGCGGGCGGCCAGCACGGACTCCTTCACCTGCGCGGTCAGCGTGACCATCGTGAAATCATATTTGCGGCCAAGGTGCAGCACGCCGGCTTCCTCGGGCGAGGAGAATTTCAGCGCGACGTCATCGCCTGCGGCAAGAGGTGCATTTCCCTCTTCGGTCCAGCCGCGCGATGCAAATTCGCGATGGTAGAAAGCGAGCACGGCGGGCAGTTCGGCAAGGGCGGCGACCGTCAGCTCGCGCCGGTTCGATCGGGCATCGCCCCGGCCACTTGCGGACTTGCGAGGGGTTGGTGCCGGCAGACCGGCCATGTCCTCGGCGCGAAGATCGGTCGGCAAGGCGAACGGCGCGATCTTGATCTCGACATTGGTGCGGCCGTCGTCGCGGCGCATCAGCGTCAGCATCACCGGCTTCTGACGATAGAATCCCGTCGCGTTGTCATCGGGATGGTCGTAGAACGCGCGGACGCCGTTCGGCATGGTTTCGGTCAGGTCCGCATTCGGCCAGCTTGCGGCCGTCTCGGGCGTGAGCTTGCGCCAGCCGATGGCGGCCATTTCCTTCGTGTAGAACGCCAGCGTCGCATCGAAAGCGGTGGGCGCGATGCAGCCGAGATAGGGCCGGGTCTCGTCGAACACGAGATCGATCGCGCCGTCGGGGAAGGGCACATTCGAATAAATGCGGTCCGGGGAGTAATAGACCGCCGATTGGTCGGGGCGACCGAGCCACTGCGTGAAAGAGACCGACAGTCCCTGCCGCCCCTTCTTGAAGACGAGACCGGTATTGTTTTCGTCGAGCGGCCTGACATAAGGTACCCAGCCGTCGGCTGCGAGCATCTTCTTGACGGCAGCGCGCGTCACCGCGACCACAGTCGGCACGCCATACTGCATGCGATTGGGATCGGGGCGGGAATTGTCCTCGAACGCGCCCTCCAGCCTGGGAAGCCCGTGGACGTCGACGATGCCGTCGTCGGCCCTGGCCGAAATCGATCCGCTTGCGAGAAGAGCGAGGCCGCACGCAAACAGCCGCCATCGTGCCGGAACTTTCGCCCCGCGCCTTACCGTCGACATCGTCAAATCTCCAAGGATGTCGCGCGTCCAAAATCCTCGCGCGATTGCAACGGCTGCGACACTGCCGGCGCGGCCTTAAGAGACTAGTCGCCGGGGGAACCCGCCAGGTTCAACGGTGAGACCCTACCGGCGCGCCGTGATGCGTCCGTTCTCGACGTCGAACACCTCGCCGGAGCTGCCGATCTCGGCGAAGGCGGCCGGGTCCGCGCCGGTCAGCCACACCTGCGCGCCGAGCTTTTGCAGTTCGGCAAACAGCGCGGCGCGGCGGTTGGGATCGAGATGCGCGACGACCTCGTCGAGCAGCAAGAGCGGCGCGATGCCGGTCATCTCGGCGACCAGCGTCGCATGCGCCAGCACGAGCCCGATCAGCAGCGCCTTCTGCTCGCCGGTCGAGGCATCGCGCGCCGGCATGCTTTTCGGCGCATAGACGACCTGGAGGTCGGTCAGGTGCGGACCGTCTGTGGTGCGCCCGGCGATCGCATCACGCGGGCGGTTGCCGCGCAGGATCTGGCGGTAGCGGTCCTCGACCGAGGTCGCGGTCTCTGTGAGCAACGCGTTCTCCATCCAGCCGTCGAGCGCGATTTGCGCCGACGGGAAGGCGGAGGATTGCGCGCGGGCATTGAGCATCTCGGTCAGCTTCGCCGCGGTCTGGCCGCGCGTCGCTGCGACCGCGACCGCTAGCTCCGCGGTCTCGCGCTCAATGGCGTCGCACCAATGGTCGTCATAGTTGCGTACTTCAAGGAGCCGGTTGCGCGAGCGCAAGGATCGTTCAAGCGCCGAGATGCGGCTGGAATGCTCGCTGTCGATCGCAAGCACCAGGCGGTCGAAGAAGCGCCGCCGCTCCGAGGCCGCGCCCATGAACAGGCCGTCCATCGCCGGCGTCAGCCACACCATGCGGATGTGGTCGCCAAAGGCGCTCGCCGAGTTGACCGGCTCGCGGTCGATGCGGCAGCGCCGGCTCGCCGCGCTGTCGGCGCGCGGCGCATCGATGCCGGTGCCGAGCGTGGCAAGGCCCAGCGCGCCCTCGACCTGCGCGGAGACCGCCCAGGAGCCGTCGCCCTGATTGTCGGCGACGTCTTCCAGCGTGGCCCGTCGCAAGCCGCGGCCCGGCGACAGAAATGAGATCGCCTCGATGCAATTGGTCTTGCCCGCACCATTGGGCCCGACCAGCGCCACCATGTCAGCAGCCGTCTCGAGCCCCGCCGCCCGGTAATTGCGAAACTGCGTCAGCGTGAGGCTATGAATGCGGGAAGGGGTCATGTGGGTCCTCTTACCCTCCCCCCTTGTGGGGGAGGGTGGCGCCTCACGAAGTGAGGCGACGGGTGAGGGGTATCTTACCGCGCGCTGAGCTTTGCAAGAATGTCCTCCAATACGGCCGCGGGTTGTTGCAACACATCGTTGTTCCAGTAGCGCGCGATTTGAAACCCCTCCGTGGCGAGCGCTGCATCGCGTCTCGTGTCGCTTTGCAGTTCTGCGTGCTGACTGCCGTCGATCTCGATCACAAGCCGCTTCTCGAAGCAGACGAAATCGAGAATGTAGTTCTTGAAAGGAACTTGTCGGCGAAACTTGACAGTGGAGAGCCGGCGATCCCTGAGCAGCCGCCACATTGCGGCTTCTGCATCCGTCGGTTCTTGTCGCATCTTCTTCGCGAATTCACGCAGATGCGTGGCGGTCGGTCGATGATGCGGGTCTTGCGGCACCAACCCCTCACATCGCACATCTGTTCGTGAAGCGGCGGTGGTGTGCCTTCACCTTCTCCCACAAGGGGCGAGGGCACAGCAACGCGCATCACGTCTTTGGCGTGAGGCAAAGCCGGTGCTTCACCCTCTCCCCTTGTGGGAGAGGGTGGCTTCGCGAAGCGAAGCCGGGTGAGGGGTTGCCTCCGCATTGCAGGTGCGGAGAGAGGACCCCTCACCCGAGTGAGGTTGTGTCGACGAGCGGAGCTGCCCTCTCCCGCAAGGGGAGAGGGCACAGCAATACGCAGCGCAATCGGTTCATGAGTTTGGCGTCGACGCGGAGCCACGCGGCTCACACCCGCATCGGCATCAGCACGTAGAGTGCGCTCTTGTCGTCGCGGTCCTGGACGAGGGTCGGTGAACCCGGGTCGGCGAGCTTGAGGGTTGCGACTTCGCCCTCGATCTGGGCGGCGATGTCGAGCAGGTAACGCGAGTTGAAGCCGATATCGAGCGCATCCGAGGCGTATTCGACCTCGAGCTCTTCGGTCGCGCTGCCGGAATCCGGATTGGTGACCGACAGCACCAGCTTGCCGGCGGAGAGCGAGAGCTTCACCGCGCGGCCGCGCTCGCTGGAGATCGTCGAGACGCGGTCCACCGCGGCCTCAAAATCCTTCTTGTCGACGACCAGTTCCTTGTCGTTGTTCTGCGGGATGACGCGGCCGTAGTCGGGGAAGGTGCCGTCGATCAACTTTGAGGTCAGCACCACATTGCCGATGGTGAAGCGGATCTTGGCCTGCGACAGCTCGATCGTGACTTCGGCCTCGCTGTCCTCGATCAGGCGCTGCACCTCGCCGACGGTCTTGCGCGGCACGATCACGCCAGGCATGCCGGCGGCGCCCTTGGGCTGCACCAGATCGAGCTGGGCGAGGCGGTGGCCGTCGGTGGCGACGCCGCGCAAGGTCGCAGCCTTGGCTGAGCCCGCGGCATGCAGATAGATGCCGTTGAGATAGTAGCGCGTCTCCTCGGTCGAGATCGCGAACTGGGTGCGGTCGATCAGCCGCTTCACGTCCTTGGCGGCAAGATTGAAGGAGTGCGACATGTCGCCGGCCGCAAGATCGGGAAAATCATTCTCCGGCAGCGTCTGCAGCGTGAAGCGCGAGCGGCCGGCGCGGATCGCCAGCACCGAGCGGTCGCCGTCGCCTTCCAGCACGATCTGCGAGCCGTCGGGCAGCTTGCGCACGATGTCGTAGAACATGTGCGCCGGCACGGTCGTGGAACCGGCGGTCGCGGTTTCGGCGGCGAGCGTCTCCGTCACCTCGAGATCGAGGTCGGTCGCCTTCAGTGACAATTTCGCGCCCTCTGCGCGGAGAAGCACGTTGCCGAGGATCGGGATCGTGTTGCGGCGCTCGACCACGCGGTGGACGTGGCCCAGCGATTTCAGGAGTTGCGCGCGTTCGACCGTAACCTTCATTGCACTACCCGCCCGATCCCAGGATGGAAAAGCCGGGCGGCCGAAAGCGGCGCCGCGGCACGGAAGAAACCCGACAAAGCCGGATCATCCAGCCGATATGATCAAAGCCGTCAGGGTCGCGCAAGGTGGCGCGTAAAGCCATCCGATTCAAGGGATTGGGGTGCTGTTCCCCACGATTTACATCCCGATTTTGCCCCTCGCCCCGGCGGCAAAGCCGGGACGATCGATGGCAGGTCGGAATGGCCTTAGGGGTTTATTCCTGAAGCTGGCGCTTCAAGGATTCGACCTCTTCGGACAGCGCCGCATCCTTGCTGACCAGTGCCTCGATTTTGCGCACTGCGTGCAGCACGGTGGTGTGGTCGCGTCCGCCGAAGCGGCGGCCGATCTCCGGCAGCGAGCGCAAGGTCAGCGTCTTGGCGAGGTACATCGCGACCTGCCGCGGCCGGACCACGTTGGCGGTACGGCGCGAGGACAAGAGGTCGGAGCGGCTGACATTATACTGCCGCGCCACCACGCGCTGGATGTCCTCGATCTTGATGCGCTTGGGCTCCTGCGGCCGGATCAGGTCGCGCACCTCGCGCTCGGCCATTTCCAGCGTCACCGGCTGGTTGTTGAGCTTCGAATGAGCAAGCAGCCGGTTGATCGCGCCTTCGAGGTCGCGGCCGTTATGGGTGATGGTGCGCGCCAGATAGTTCAGCACCTCCTCGGGCACGTCGAAGCTTGCATGATGGGCGCGGGCGGCTGCGACACGCGACCTGAGAATGCCAAGCCGCAAGTCTTCCCCGAGCGATCCCATCTCGACCACGAGGCCGCCGGCGAGCCGCGAGCGAACGCGATCGTCCAGGCTCTCGAGATCGGACGGCGGGCGGTCGGCCGCGATCACGACCTGGCGGCCGGCATCGATCAGCGCATTCAGCGTGTGGCAGAACTCGGCCTGCGTCGACTTGCCCTGGAGGAACTGGAGATCGTCGATGACAAGCACGTCGATGCCGCGCAGCGCTTCCTTGAAGGCGAGCGCCGTCTGCGTCTTCAGCGCAGCGACGAAGCCGTACATGAATTTTTCCGCGGTAAGGTAGAGCACCTTGCGCTCGCTACCGGAATTGCCGGCCCAGGTCACCGCCTGGAGCAGATGCGTCTTGCCGAGGCCAACGCCGGCATGGATGTAGAGCGGGTTGAACATCACGGGATCGCCGCGGCGTCCTTCCGCGACCTGGCGTGCCGCCGCATGCGCCAGCGTGTTGGCGCGGCCGACGACGAAGCTTGCAAAGGTCAGGCGCGGATCGAGCGGCGAGCCACCGAGCGCGTCATGGCTGGCGGAGACTGGCGCGGTCGCGGTTGCGCGCAGCTCGGCCGAGGGGCGGCCGTCCATGCGCTTGGCCTCGATCGGCGCCGGCGCTTCCTTGAGCGCGATGGTCGGGCGCACAGCGGTGCGCACGGTGAGGTCGATACGATGCACTTCCGGCAGCTCGGCCTGCCAGCAGGAGAGCACACGCTCGGCGTAATGCGCCTGGATCCAGCTCTTCAGGAAGCGCGTAGGGACCGACAGCCGCACGCTCTCCTCCTGCACCCCTTCGAGATCCATGCGTGCAAACCAGCTGGTGTAGACGTCCTCGCCAACGCTCGAGCGCAGCCGCCCCTTCACGCGTGACCAGCGATCCTGTTCCGATGTCATTGTTTGTAAACTTTTCTTTGGAGATAAGGTTGCGTTGCGAGTGCCGTTGCAGGTTTCCTGCCACGGCACGACCTCAAGCGAGGCCATCCTGAAGGCACAGGTCACCCGTTCGGCGCGAACGCCGCGAGGCAGACCAGTGATGTCAAGGATGGAGGGTTCGCGAGGTCAGCGCGTACTCAGCGCACAAGGACTCGCCGGAGGCTGGTCGGAGGACGAACTCGAAACGGCATCGTTGGATGATGAGATGTGATTCAATACCGCGTTACGTTCGTTCGACATGGTGCCTCCCCGTCCTGCCGTGATTGCTCACGGCAAGGTCCTGCGTGTCGTCTATGAACTTCGTGCAGGAACTCCACATTCCCAGCACGAGGCCCGCCCGTCTTTCCTAACTCGTCCGCGTGGCGCTGCCTTCGCGCTTGTCGGGTCGCCCGTCGCTGTCTCTCCGTTGCGTCTGAACGCGAACGAGACACGAATGCCCCGCTAGGAGACATTTCGACAAAGAACCACCCTTCCCATATTGCTATGGGTTTCAAACCGACAATCGCTTGGTAAAGCGTCGCCCACGTGCACACCGCCGCCGATTTGCACGCTCGCCCCGTTTCTAAAACCGCGCTGGTCTCAAGATCGTGGGCGCTGCGGACGGCTTTAAGAAATACACGATGCGCAGAGACTCGCAACGGAATTGATTCACAGTTGAGGAGCTTAAATCCTGATCTGCGTTAACGCGGCGCGGGAGTTGTTCACAGGGTCGAGAACCAAGTTTTTGAATCGCCGTGCAGAATCGAAAGCAATGCGCGTCATGTGACAATTCTCCGACAGCGCGCAAAAAAAATTTACAAAAGCGTCACGCGAGTGCCGTGTGAGCCAATTTTCCAAATGCTTCCCGGCGCTATGTGGATAAGTGATTATCGAGACATCGTTTTTCGAGTCTCGTTTTGCAGGGTAACCCTGTCTTTGCACAGCTCCCGTGGAAACTACGGTGTTCAAATGCCGAGGCAGAAACTCGTTCTGCCGCGCCACACGGGCCTTTCGCAACTGCGATGAAAGTTTCCGGTGTGACGGAATCGCCAGCAGGTAAACTACGAGAGGTAAAATAGCGCGCCGAAAAATTTTTCCAAGAGCCCATCCAAGAGCCCATCCAAGAGCTCGTATCTATCGGCGCGCTTGTGTCAAAGACCAGGTATCAACGAGCTCCGGCCGCAGAGCTCTGAATCAGAAGCCCCGGCTCGCTCTGATATTCGTCGCGTGCAGCAACAAAAAGAAAAAGCCCGGCGCGTGCCGGGCTTCATCCGCGTTCCGCGATGTGCGGTCGGATCACTTGCCGAGCTTGGCGATCTGATGCGTCAGCCGTGACACTTTGCGGCTCGCATTGTTCTTGTGAATGATGTTGCGCTGCGCGGCACGCATCAGGGCGGGCTCGGCGTTCGCCAGCGCCTTCAGCGCGGCGGCACGATCGCCGGACTTGATCGCCTCTTCGACGGTGCGGACTGCGCCGCGCATCTGGGTGCGACGCGACTTGTTGACGGCGGTACGACGGGCAATCTTGCGCGTCGCTTTCTTGGCGGAAGTGGTGTTGGCCATAGTCTCAAAAATCCTCTGCGGTGACCGGTCGCTTCTTGCTCGGATTAGCGCCGGCTGCTTGAACCGCGAAATCGACGCTCGGTTTTAGGGTGTTCGGTTGCTAAGGCTATTCCCGGAGCTTGCGCGCCAGCCTTACGGCCATTGCCTTATACGGCTGCCTCACACGGCTCAAAGAACAGCGGCGGCGGGATTGCGCCCGCCGCCAGTTGGCGCCCTTATAGAGGGGGCCTGCGGCACCGTCAACGGCTTCGGGAGGCCGCAAAGGCCCCCCCTGCCAGCCCGGGAACTGCCGTAACGTACTGACGAGGTTGAATTTCCGCTCTCGCCCCGGTATTGGCTGGCGGCGTTCGCCTCGTCCCGGCCGGACGGGCATATTAAGGTGATGCATGATCCGCGGCTTTTTCCGACTGATCGGCCTGTTGCTGCTGGCTGGCGGCTTCATCTTCATGGTCTATGACGGCGCCCGCTGGGTGGCGGACCAGACCCTGCGGTTCACCCGGTTCGGCCAGTTCTGGAACGATATCCATCAGTCCAGCCAGCAGGCGTTTCGGACCTGGGTCGAGGCCAAGGCCCCCTGGCTATGGACCTCGGTGATCCGCCTGGTGCTGGACCAGCCGGTTTTCGCCGTGCTGGGCATTCTCGGCATCCTCCTGATGATCCTGTTCCGGCCGCGGAAACCCCTGATCGGCTATTCGCGGGACTGACCGCTCCTGGATAAGGAGGCGGCGTAACAGGGCTGCCTCTCCAGCCGTAAATGCCTATATTCAACTGGCATCGCGAGCACGCCGCCTCAAGCACCCCTGCTTGGGCGACGGACAGCTCGTTTCGGAGATCCGACCATGCTGTTCATGCGCAAGACCACTGCACTCCCGAGCGCAGCCGAGGCGCTGCCGGGCCGTGCGCAGCCTTTACCGACCGCCACCACCCATTTCGTCAACGGCCAGAAGCTCAAGCCGCCTTACCCCGCGGGTCTCGAGCAGGCCGTGTTCGGGCTCGGCTGCTTCTGGGGTGCCGAGCGCAAATTCTGGGAGCTCGGCGAGGGCGTCTACGTCACCGCGGTCGGCTATGCCGGCGGCCATACGCCCAATCCTACCTATGAAGAGGTCTGTTCGGGCCGCACCGGCCACACCGAGGTGGTGCTGGTCGTGTACGATCCGAAGAAGATCTCTTACGAGCGGCTGTTGAAGGCGTTCTGGGAGAACCACAACCCGACGCAAGGCATGCGCCAGGGCAATGACGTCGGCACGCAATATCGAAGCGCGATCTACACCTATAACGATGCGCAGAAGAAGGCGGCCGACGAGTCCAGGGCGCTCTATCAGAAGGCGCTCGCAGCCAAGGGGCTCAGCGCCATCACCACCGAGATTGCGCCCGCCGGCGAGTTCTATTTCGCCGAGGACTACCACCAGCAATATCTCGCCAAGAATCCGGCGGGCTATTGCGGCCTTGGTGGCACCGGCGTGTCCTGTCCGATCGGCGTCGGTGTGAGCGCGTGATCTAGCCACGAACTCGGTGCACCTCTCCCGCTTGCGGGAGAGGTCGCATCGCATCGTGAGATGCAATGCGGGTGAGGGCTCTCTATTCAAAGAGCGTTCATTGCGGAGGCACCCTCATCCCAACCCTCTCCCGCAAGCGGGAGAGGGAGCGCACCGCGCCCGTTGGCCGCATTGTCGGGCCCTACGACCCTCAACGCTTTATTAACCATAACCGGTGCAAGACTGGAGCTATCTCGGTTCAAGGGATGGCTCCAGTGCGGGTTGCGCACGCGTTTCGATTGTCGATCCTGGCAGCGTCCGCCGCGCTTGCCCTTGGCGGCTGCATGCAAACCGTCGGTCCCGTCGCGGTCGCGCAGCCGCGCAGCGATCTCGACTACATGGCCTATGGCCAGCCCGCCGGGCCGCAACCGGTCGCCGTCGTCGACAATTCCGGTGGCGGCGCCATCGGCGCGCTCCGCAATTCCTTTGCCGCAGCTCCCGCGCCTGCAGCGGTCGGCTATGCCGCGCCGATGCCGGTGCGCTATGACGCGTCCTATCATCTCGATGCCGGCGACAAGCTGCGCGTCGTGGTCTACGGCCAGGAAGGTCTTACCAACACCTACGCGATCGATGCCGGCGGTGCGATCACCATGCCGCTGATCGGCGCGGTGCCGGCGCGCGGTCGCACCACGGCCGGGCTCGCCTCCGAAATCGGCGTGCGGCTGCGCAACGGCTATATCCGGGAACCGTCGGTGGCGGTCGAGATCGAGGCTTATCGTCCCTTCTTCATTCTGGGTGAAGTCGCCGCGCCCGGCCAATATCCCTACGTGCCGAACATGACGGTCGAAAGCGCCGTCGCGATCGCCGGCGGCTTCTCGCCGCGCGCCAAACGGGACGTGGTCACGGTGACCCGCAGCGATGCCGGCGGCGCGATGCGAGCCGTGGTGCCGCTCGGCACTCCCGTCGGCCCCGGCGACACCGTCTACGTCGGCGAACGCTGGTTCTGATCCTCTCTCATCACCGTCAGTCCGGGGCGCGAAGAAGTCGCGAGCCCGGAATCCATTTTGCCACAGTCTTTGGGGCATGATGGATTCCGGGCCTGCGCCTTCACGCATCCCGGAATAACATCAAGCTGATCCTGCAATTGGCGGCGCAAGAACGCTCGCCGGCGACGATGCCGCGCGGCAGCTCTACGATACGCGCGTGATCGGGTACTGATCGGACATAAGGGAGCAAAGAACGAATGATATGTCTGCTTTACGAGGTCCGGCCGTCGGTCGAGCAGGTCGGGCATGTGTACCCCGACGACATCGGCGCCTCCATGGACCAGTTCGTATGGGCTTCCGGTCCATCGGAAGCCGTCAGGCTGTGGCGCGATCACTGGGGCATCGACGGCGACCTCGGCATCACCGAACCCGTGATGGTGATCGAGTGTCCGGTCATGGTGCAGGGCTCGCCTTCCACGGTCGTGAGCTGGGATGATATTCTCTCGTTTCTCGCCACCGTCACGCAATACGAGTTCGTCGAGCCATTCCACATCGCGCAATTGCGCAATGTGGAATGACGACGTTAAGAGTTGTGTTCCCGCCAAGACCCACGCCTCACCGCCTGAAATCAAGTCGCCCGTTCGGAAAGCATCCGTCGATGCGCGCCGCGTCGACCACGCGCCCGACCCATGGCCGCGTGATGCCGGGGTCCGTCAGGTTGATGTATTTTCCGACCAGGCGATCTGCACCGTCGCGCACGGCATCGATGAGCCCGTGCCTTCGGCCATCGTCCCAATCGAAGCGCAGATAGATCCGGTTCCCCGCGACGCGGAGCTCGGCGCGGCCCTGTTTCCACTTGTCCGGCGCATCGCCCAAAATGGTCGGATCGGCGCCGCCGCTCCACCGGCTCGCCCAGGCGCCGTCCAGAGGATCGGATGCTGCAGGCATCGAGGCCCATTGTGCCGCGTTGCCGTCGTCCTCGCCGCCGCCGAGTGTCGCCGTCGCGGCATAGGTGATCACGTCATGGTCGTTGGGTTCCGGCACGTCCATTGTGCCGAACGGGTTGCGGATGACGCGGCGCATGGTGTCTTGCATGACGATGTCCCGAGATGAGTTGGCTTTGAAACAGCTCTATCGCCAGGACCAGTCATCGCCCACCCGATTTCCGCAAAGGCAAACGCGATCCTCCCCCTCCGTCATTCCGGGGCGCGACGAAGTCGCGAGCCCGGAATCCATTTCGTTACGATCTCTGAGGCGCGATGGATTCCGGGCCTGCGCCTGTCCGCGCATCCCCATTGCGCAAGTGCGCAATGTGGAATGACGACGGTGAGAGAGTCGCGCTCTACTTCAAATGCTTCGCAAAGAACGCCATGCTGCGCGGCCAGGCGATGTCGGCGCTGGTCTTGTCGTAGCTCGCGCGCTCGTCGCAGTGGAAGCCATGTTGAGCGCCGGGATAGATGAAGACCTCGACGTCCGCCCGCTTGCCCTTGATGGTCTCGACGTCAGTCAGGGGAATGCCGGCGTCTTTCTCTCCGAAATGCAGCTGCGTCGGCACCTTCGGCTTCTCGTCGGCAAAGCGCACGACGGCGCCGCCATAATAGCCGATCGCGGCCGAGAGGCCGGACAGCCGTGCCGCCGCGACATAGGCGATGCTGCCCCCCAAGCAGAAGCCGATGATGCCGACCGGGCCGACACTCTTCACCGCGTCGATCGCGGCCTGCGTATCGTGCAGCATCGCTGCCCAGTCGGGGTTGACGACGAACTTGCGTGCCTCGGCGATCTCGTCGGGCGAATAGCCCGACTGGAAATTGGGCGAGGTGCGATCGAAGATCGACGGCGCGACCGCGACATAGCCTTCCTTGGCGAGCCGGTCGCACACCGAGCGGATGTGATGATTGACCCCAAAAATCTCCTGGATCACCACCACCGCGCCTTTCGGCGCGCCGGTGGGGTCGGCGCGATAGGCGCCAAGCTGGAAATTGTCGGAGGCCGTCAGTTGGATGTCCTGTCCCACGAGGTTGTCCTTCGTTGTTGGTTGTTGATCCAGAATACCGCTCCGACTCGTCATCCTCAGGAGCGTGCTCTTGCGCGCGTCTCGAAGGATGAAGGCCCTGTTGCTTCAGCGGGGGCTGCATGGTTCGAGAGGCGCCTTCGGCGCTCCTCACCATGAGGAGTGAGAGTCGCGGTTCTACTCCCACATCCAGTTCTCGCCGTAGTCCTCTTTCCAGCCTGCGAGGCGACCATGGCGGAATTGCAGGAACAGGCGGTTGCGGTGGGGGATGAGCCGGCTGCCGCCGAGATTGCGCAAGGCGAGGTAGATCTCGTTGCCGGGGCGTCCGCGAACATATTGCAGCGGCTGGCCCAGCGCCTGCGCGGCCTGGGCGGCGTCCATCCCGAAGGCGAGCGGCGTGGTGTTCGACAATGTCGTGACGAAGGGCAGGCGCGGCGGCGTCCATTGCTCGGCTTGCGCCGCGGCCGTCATCATGCCCAGCACTATCGCGACAGTTGCCATCATCGTCGGCTTCATCGTTCAGGTCCCTTCGCGGCCCGCCTCGTGCGGCAGATTTTTCAGGAAGGGGACCACTGCGTCAACAAAAGCCTGCGGCTGATCGATGTTGACGGCATGCCCGGCTGCGGGAATCACGACCTTGTGTGCGCCGCGGATTTTTGCCGCCATGTAGTCGGACGCGGCGAGGAACGGGGTGTCGTCGGCGCCGACCACGATTAGCGACGGCACCTCGATGTCCGGCAGCAGCTCCATCACCTTCGCGTCGCGCTGGGTCAGCATGCCGCGCGCGGCGAGCGCAAGCCCCCTGGCGTTGCGGTGGCTGGCGGTCGCGCGCTCGCGGGTCGCCGATGTCAGCACCTCGAGACCTTCGCGGTCGAGCTTGTCGGCCGTGGCGCGTGCGCGCGCGTTCCAGGCCTCGCGCGCATCGTCCTTTTTGAAGCCCGGACCGGTGTCGACGATCAGGAGCGCACGCACGCGCTTCTGATGCGCGCGATAGAAGGCGAGCGACATGTAACCGCCGAGCGACAGCCCGCCGATGATGGCGCGCTGCGCGCCGACCGGATCGAGGATTGCGGCCATGTCGCCGACGGTCAGCGCTTCGCTATAGGCATTGGGGTCGTCGGGATAATCCGACTGGCCGTGACCGCGCATGTCCCACAGCACGAGCGTGGTGTGCCTGGCGAGCGCATCGATCTGCCCATGCCACATCGCCGACGTCGATGAATAGCCGTGGGTCAGAAGCAGCGGCGGCCCGCTGCCGTGGACTTCGTAGTGGATGGCAACTCCGTCCCGATCGATCCGTGGCATCGCGCCCACCTGTGTTGATGTCGAACATCCTAGCGTGATGAGTTACTTCGAGGAAACTGCCTCAGCGTGACGGCATGCATGCGTCATGCGAATTTTACGCTTATTCCGTCAGGCGGTTGCGTCAGATCGTTGTGGCAACGCACAACGGTGATGCCAGCATCATGTTTGTTTCGATCGTTTCCAAATTGCATTTGCCTCGGCAAACGAACGCGATCATTCTCGCGCCCAAGGCCGACGCCAGCCCGGTGGGTTTCGGTCAGACAAGTTGCCGCCGTAAGCGGCTTCATGCACCGGCAGGGGAAGAAACCATGCCTACTCTCACCATCAACGGGCGGAGTATGTCCGTGGATGCGGCGCACGATACGCCGCTCCTTTGGGCGATCCGCGAGCAATTGCAGATGACCGGCACGAAATTCGGCTGCGGGGCCGGTCTGTGCGGTGCCTGCACCGTGCACGTCAACGGCGAAGCCGTCCGCTCGTGCCAGACCATGGTCGGTGACGTCGCCGGCAAGAAGATCACCACCATCGAAGGCCTCTCCGCCAAGGGCGATCACCCCTTGCAGAAGGCGTGGATCGCCGAGCAGGTCCCGCAATGCGGCTACTGCCAGTCCGGTCAGATCATGCAGGCCGCAGCGCTGCTGTCGAAGAACTCGAACCCGACCAAGGAAGAGGTCGTCGCGCATATGGACGGCAATCTCTGCCGTTGCATGACCTATTCGCGGATTCAGAAGGCGATCATGCGTGCCGCATCCGAGATGCGCACCGCGTCCGCCTCCGGCAATGAGCGGAGGCCCACATGAATCAGCACGTAAAGAACGTCACCGCCGAGACGACTGATCTCAGCCGCCGCTCGTTCCTGGTCGGCACTGCGGCCACCGGCCTCGTGCTTGGCTATGCCGGCGTCCCCGGCGTCAGTGAGGCGCTTGCCGCGCCTTCGAATTTCGAGCCGAGCGTCTGGTACTCGATCTCGCCCGAAGGTCTCGTCACCGTGACCTGCGGCAAGGCCGACATGGGCCAGCACATCGCCTCCACCATGGCGCAGATCGTCTGCGAAGAGCTGGGCGCGAAGTGGAGCGACATGCGCGTGCAACTCGCCTCCAACGATCCGAAGTTCAACGACCCCGTGCTGGGTGCGCAGATCACCGGCGGCAGCTGGTCGACCATGATGAACTTCGACGCGATGAGCCGTGCGGGTGCCGCGGGCCGCATTGCGCTCACGGAAGCTGCGGCCGCCGCGATGGG
Organism: Bradyrhizobium sp. UFLA05-153; assembly: GCF_054185185.1. Lineage (NCBI taxonomy): Bacteria > Pseudomonadati > Pseudomonadota > Alphaproteobacteria > Hyphomicrobiales > Nitrobacteraceae > Bradyrhizobium > Bradyrhizobium sp. UFLA05-153. Next base: position 20,064 of record NZ_JBBIAM010000003.1, on the reverse strand, counting down.
CCTGCCGCCCTTCTACAAGGACGAGCTGGTCGTGCGCGACTCCGTGATCTCGCATCCGAAGTCGAAGAAGCAGATGACCTTTGCCGAGATCGTCAAGAGCGGCAAGGCGACCAAGACGTTCACGGCCGACGATCTCAAGGCCATCAAGCTGAAGACGCCGGACCAGTACACCATGATCGGCGTGTCGGTGCCGCAGCTCGACATCCCCTCCAAGACCAACGGCACGGCCAAGTATGGCATCGACGTCATGCTGCCGGGCATGGCCTACGGCAAGGTCGTCACTCCGCCGGTGCGCTTCGGCGCCACGGTGAAATCGGTCGACGACAGCGATGCCAAGAAAGTGCCGGGCTTCATCAAGGCGGTCATCGTCGACGACAAGACGCAGACCACCTCGGGCTGGGTCGTGGCGGTGGCCAACACCTACGCGCAGGCCCGCAAGGCGGCGGACGCGCTGAAGATCGCCTATGACGGCGGTCCGAACGCAAAGCTGTCGAGCCAGTCGTTGCTGGACGAGGCGAAGCGGCTCCAGGGCCTCGACGATTCCGGACAGTATTTCGTCAAGGACGGCGATCCGAACGCGGCGTTCGGCTCGGCGGCCAAGGTGCTGGAGGCGGAATACACCACCAACATCAACATCCACGCGCCGATGGAGCCGATGAACGCCACCGCGGAGTTCAAGGGCGACATCCTGCACATCTATTCCGGCAACCAGTTCGCAACGCGCTCCGGCGCGATCGCCGCCGGTGCCGCCGGGATCGATCCGAAGTTCGTGGTCATGCACCAGATGTGGCTCGGCGGCGGCTTCGGCCGGCGGCTCGATGCCGACATGATGGTGCCGGCGGTGCAGGCGGCCAAGGCCGTGGGCAAGCCGGTCAAGGTGATCTACTCGCGCGAGAACGACATGACGATGGATTTCTCGCGTCCGCTCACCTACCAGAAGGTCAAGGCCGGCGTGGACGGCGACGGCAAGATCGTCGCGATCAGCCACGACGTAGTCTCGGCCTGGCCGACCGCGCGCTGGGGAATCCCCGATTTCCTGACACCCTCGGTCGACAAGAAGGGCCCGCTCGATAGCTTCACGGTGAACGGGTCGGACTTCTTCTACACCGTGCCCAACCACTATGTGCGGGCGATCAAGAACGAGATGGCGCACAACGCCACCCCGTCCGGTCAGCTGCGTTCGGTGGCGCCGGGCTGGACCTTCTGGGCCGTCGAAAGCATGATCGACGAGATCGCGGCTGCGACGGGCAAGGACCCCGCCCAGCTCCGCATCTCGCTGCTCGACGGCGCAGGCAAGAACGACGGCGGCGCGCAGCGGCTGCGCAACACGCTGCTCGCTGCGATGGGCCTTGCCGGCTACGGCACCAAGAAGCTCCCCAAGGGAGAAGGCATGGGCGTGGCCTGCGTGTCGTCGCAGGAGCGCGCCACCGCAAGCTGGACGGCGTGCGTCGCGCACGTCGCCGTCGCGCCGTCAGGCGCCGTGACCGTGAAGAAGCTCACGGTCGCGACCGACGTCGGCACGCAGGTACATCCCGACAACATCCGCGCCCAGGTCGAGGGTGCGGCGCTGTGGGGCCTGTCGCTCGCGTTGTACGAGAAGGCGACGCTGAAGGACGGTGGCATCGAGCAGACCAACTTCGACAGCTACACGCCCTTGCGCATGAGCCAGATGCCGGAAGTCGCGGTCGCCGTGATCGCCAATGGCGAGAAGGCGACTGGCGTCGGCGAGCCCGCGGTGACGGTGGTCGCACCCGCCATCGGCAATGCCATCTTCAACGCCTCGGGCGCCCGCGTGCGCAGCCTGCCGATCACGGCGGAGGCCGTGAAGGCGAACATGAAGGCGTAAGGCCGGCCGCAGACTGCAATTGAGACGATCCGCCGGAGGGCGACCTCCGGCGGATTTGTTTTGCGGGTCGGCCTTGCCACAAACTCAACGTCATGCCCCGCGAAAGCGGGGCATCCAGTACGCCGCGGCCTGTCCGTATCCTCGCGCTGTCTCTGGAATACTGGATCACCCGCTTTCGCGGGTGATGACGGCCGAGAGTGGGGTTGGCATCCAGCACGGTCTCTTTGGCCGACCTGTCAAATGGCTTCGGCGACTGCCGCGTTACTTTGCATGGGGTTGTTTTCGACATTTTTGGCCGAGCCGTCGGCACCTCGGCAAAATCCCTCAAACTTTAACAAACCCCGCAGGTTCCCGTTCAGCACGCGCATTAAGGGCCGGAGAACCTGATGCCGCTAGGGTGGTGCAGTCGAGCGCAGTGCTCTTTTCAGTTGCCTGTTCAGTTGCTTTTGGGGAAGCCATGACCGCCTCAGCCAAACCCGCCGCCAAACGCAGGCTCCTCCTGGCCTCCGACCGCAGCGACCAGAGCAGCGAGCTCGCCCACATCCTGCAGTCCGTCGGCGACGTCGCAACGGTCTCGACTGAGGAGATCCCCGAGCAGCCGGCGCGCGATCTCTCCGGCATCGTCGTCGACATCAACCTGCGCTCGCCCGAGAGCGTGCAGCGGGTGCGCAACAAGCTGCGCGGCGATGCCTATCGTTCGATGCCGCGTCTGTTCGTGCTGGCGGATGCGCTTCACCACGGCACCATGCAGGCGTGGGCGCTGGGCGCCACCGACACGATCTCGCGGCCACTGCAACCCGAGGCCATTTTGCAGCGCATCCGCGCCGCGTTTCCGGACACCACCACTTACGACGCCAGCGATCGCGGCAAGACGCTGAACCGTGGCGTCGAGGCGGCGCATGGCGTGCTGGCGAAAATGTTCGAGAAGCTGCCGCTCGGCGTGCCCCTGACCTTCGACGACGTCATCGCCGCCGAGAGCAAGATCCTCAAGGCGATCAAGCATTCCTCGCTGCGCGAGTGGCTCACCACCGTCGGCTGCCATCATGTCGGCAGCTACCGGCACTGTCTGTTCGTCACCGGCTTTGCGGTTGCCTTCGCGCAGCATCTCGGCATGCGCGAGGACGACCAGCGCCGCCTGACCCGCGCCGCTCTGCTGCACGATGTCGGCAAGGCCTTCGTGCCGTCACAGCTTCTGGACAAGCCCGGCAAGCTCACCGACGAGGAGATGGACGAGGTTCGCCAGCATCCGCGCCGCGGTTACGAGGCGCTCGCGGCGCAAGGCGGCTTTCCGCCGGAAATGCTCGATGTGGTGCTGCACCACCACGAGTTCCTCGACGGCAGCGGCTATCCGAACAAGCTCTCGTCGAACCAGATCAGCGACATCGTCCGCCTGACGACCATCGTCGACATCTACGCGGCGCTGGTCGAGAAGCGCGCCTACCGCATGCCCTTCACCCATTCCCGCGCCTTCGCGATGCTGGAGGGCATGGCCGGCAAGCTGGACCAGCAGCTCGTGCAGGCCTTCCGCCCGGTGGCGTTGGGATCGTTCTGATGAACTCGCGGCCGTAGGGTAGGCAAAGGCGCGCTCTTCGCGCACCGTCCCACCCCATGTCCTCCCGTGCAGCCTGCTTGTCGTCTGCGGCCGCTTTCATTGGTCCCGTCACCTTTCTGCCATCGGAATAGTCGCCAAACAAACATGGCCGACCGTATTGGTGTCGCAATTTGCGGGAACCTTCCCGCTCCGGAGGCAGGAGCGGTGATGAACAAGTCGGCGTTGCAGGACGGAAGGGGCGGCTGGCTGTCGCGCAGTCCCGACCCGCGCTACTTTCAGATCGCGGCACTGGCGTCGCTGCTCGCCGTCAATTTCGTCCTGGTCGATTTTGGGGCGCGGCCGCTGCCGACGCTCGCTGCGATCGGCGGTGCGGTGCTGACCCAGCTGGTATGCGCGAGGCTCGCCGGCCTGCCGGATCTCGATCTCCGTTCGCCGTTGATCACCGGCTTGTCGTTGAGCCTGCTGCTGCGTGCCGATGCGGTCTGGCTGCATGCGGTCGCCGCAATCATTGCGATCGGCTCGAAGTTCGTGATCCGTCTCAACGGCAAGCATGTTTTCAACCCGGCGGGATTGGCCATCGTCGTGCTGCTGCTGACGGCCTCCAGCCATATCTGGATCTCGCCGGGACAATGGGGCACGGAGATCTGGTTCGCGGTGTTGACCGGCTTCTTCGCCATCCTGGTGCTGAGCGCCTCGCGCCGCGCCGACATCGCCGTCTTCTTTTTCGCAAGCCACGCAGCCTTGCTGCTGGTACGCGCGTTCTGGCTCGGCGATCCCCTGGCGATCCCGTTGCATCAATTGCAGAGCGGCTCGCTCCTGATCTTCACCTTCTTCATGATCTCGGATCCACGCACGTCCCCGGATTCGATGCTAGGCCGCTTCCTGTTCGCGTTCGCCGTGGCGGCGTCGGCGCATTATCTCGCCTTCTTCATGCAGATGCGGCCGGCGCTCTATATCGCGCTCATCGCGCTCTCGCCGGCGACCATCCTGCTCGACCACCTGATCCCCGCAGCGCAATTCCGCTGGAAACAGTCCCCTCAAGGAGCCTGATGATGAGCCGCAAGACCAAGCAGTCGCTGAAAGGTTCGGTGGCCGCACTGGCCATCCTGGCCCAGCTCGCGAGCGGTCCGGCGCAAGCCTTCTGCGGCTTCTACGTTGCACAGGCCGACGCCAAGTTGTTCAACCAATCGTCCAAGGTCATCCTGGCCCGCGACGGCGACCAGACCGCCATCACCATGGCGAGCGACTATGAGGGCGACGTCAAGGAATTTGCCGTCGTCATTCCCGTGCCGACCTTCATCGAGCGCAAGCAGATCGGCGTGGTCGATCCGAAGACGGTCGATCATCTCGATCGCTACACCGCCCCGCGTCTGGTCGAGTATCACGACCCCGATCCTTGCAATCCGCCGGTGATGATGTTGAGGCCGGCGGTGGCGAGCGCGGACCCGATGCTGTCAGCCGAATACACCATGCGCAGGCGCGCCAAAGGCGTCACCATCGAGGCCAGCTACGATGTCGGCGAATACGACGTGCTGATCCTGTCCGCGAAGGAGAGCACGGGCCTGGTCGAATGGCTCGTCGACAACAAGTACCGGATTCCCGACGGCGCGGAGGCCGTGCTCGGCAGCTACATCAAGCAGGGCATGCGGTTCTTCGTCGCCAAGGTCAATGTCGAGCGGATGAAAGGCATCGGCAACGGCTATCTGCGTCCGCTGCAGGTCCGCTACCAGAGCGCAAAATTCATGGTCCCGCTGCGGCTCGGCACGGTCAATGCCAGGGGGCCGCAGGACCTCATCATCTACGCGCTGACCAAGAAGGGTCGCGTCGAGAGCGCCAATTATCGCAACGTTAAAATTCCCTCGGACATCGACGTGCCGCTCTACGTCAAGGATCAGTTCGGTCCGTTCTACAAGGCGGTGTTCGACAAGGCTGTCGCCAAGGAAGGGATGAAGGCGGTGTTCGTCGAATACGCCTGGGATATGGGCTGGTGCGATCCCTGTGCCGCCGATCCGCTGAGCAGCAAGGAGCTGGTCGAGATGGGCGCGCGCTGGCTCGACAGCGACGCCGACGTGCCGTACCGGGCGCCAAGAGGTTCGAACGCCTATGTGACGCGGCTGCATGTCCGCTACGACGCGGCGACCTTTCCGGAAGATATCGCCTTTCTCGAGACCGCAGACCGGACCAACTTCCAGGGCCGCTACGTGATGAACCATCCCTGGCGCGGCAGTGCCGCCTGCGCGGCGGCGGAGGCCTACCGCAAGCAGCTGCCCGAGCGTTTTGCCGCGCAGGCCAAGAACCTCGAGAGCATCACGGGCTGGCCCCATGGCCAGGTCGCGGCGCAGATGGAGAAGACCGGGCAGCCACTCGAGGGCAAGTGAGGCCGGCTCAACCCTCGTACGAGGAGATCTCGATCAGGCTCCCGTCCGGATCGCGGCAATAGACCGAGCGCAGCGTGCCGCGGGAGCCTTGCTTCTCCACCGGGCCTTCCTCGATCGCGACGCCATGCGCCGTCAGATGCGCCACCACCTCATCGGGCGTGGCCGTGGTGAGGAAGCACAGATCCTCGCTGCCGGCAGTCGCGTGGTTCGCGGTGAACCACTCCACCCTGTCGGCATCGCGCGGCCGGACGTTGATCTTCTGGTTGCCGAACTGAAGCGAGGTCCGCGGCGCTTTGCCGCCGCCCGGATCGAACACCCTCACTTCCATGCCGAGGATTTTGCGGTACCACTCGGCGGTAGTTGCGACATCTGCGACGTTGATGACGAGGTGATCGAGGGCCTGGACCTTGACGGACATGCCTTATCCTTTCGTCGCGATGCAGCTAGCGCACTTCTCGTCGCTGGCGCGCTTTGTTACAACGCGCTGCCTTCAAGAACAACAAACCGGGAGACGACTTCAGATGATCACACGCCGCACCGCGCTGCGCCTGCTCGCCGCCAGTCCGCTTGCAACCGCGCCGTTCTCAAGGGCCTTTGCGGCGGAGTATCCGGCGCGGCCGGTGAAATGGGTCGTCGGCTATCCGCCGGGAGGCGCCACCGACATCCTGGCGCGGCTGATCGGCCAGCGGCTGTCCGAAAAGTTCGGCCAGCAGTTCGTGATCGAGAACAAGCCCGGCGCCGGCAACAACATCGGCACCGAGTCCGTCGTCAATGCCGAGCCCGACGGCTACACGCTGCTGCTGGTCAACCCGGCCAACTACATCAACGCCTCGCTCTACGCCAATCTCAAGTTCAACTTCGTGCGCGACATCGCGCCGGTCGCCTCGTTCCAGCGCGTGCCGAACGTGATGACCGTGAACAAGGACGTGCCGGCGAAGAACGTCGCCGAGTTCATCGAGTATGTGAAGGCCAATCCCGGCAAGGTGAACATGGCCTCCTCCGGCAACGGCACCTCGGTGCATCTGTCCGGCGAGATGTTCATGGCGATGACCGGCTGCAAGATGCAGCACGTGCCCTATCGCGGCGCAGCGCCCGCGATCACCGACATGCTGGGCGGTCAGGTGCAGGTGATCTTCGACAACATGCCCTCGATCATCCAGCACATCCGCTCCGGCTCGCTTCGCGCGCTCGGCGTCACCACCGCCGACAGATCCTCGCAATTGCCCGACGTGCAGGCGATCGCGGAAACCGTTCCGAACTACGAGGCGAGCGCGCTGTTCGGCATGGGCGCGCCGAAAAACACGCCGAAGGAGATCATCGCGAAGCTCAACGGCGAGATCAGCGCCATCATGAAGGAGCCCGACATGACCAAGCGCCTGGTTGAGCTCGGCGGCGAGCCGCTCGTGCAGACGCCGGACGGGTTCGGCGACATGATCAAGGCCGAGACCGAAAAGTGGAAGAAGGTCGTTGAGTTCGCCGGCCTGAAGGTCGACTAGCGATCTCGGCTAGCGCATCACGACGCTGACGAAGCCCCGCCGCGAGGCGGGGCTTTTTAATGTGCGGTCCGGAACAGGTTCCCGAGCCTGCGCGCGATCACGCACTCGTGCGGAGGAGTGTGCGCGCGGTCCGGCTTGACGTCCTCGCGCTTTCGCTTATACTAAACCATATGGTTAAGTATCAAGACGAGACGCTGGACCGAACCTTTGCGGCGCTGTCCGATCCGACGCGGCGTGCGCTGCTGGCGCGGCTCGGCGAGGAGGACAGCCTGTCGGTGAGCGAGCTGGCCGCGCCGTTTTCGATCTCGCTGCCCGCGATCATGAAGCATCTCGAGGTGTTGTCGGATGCAGGCCTGATCGTGCGGGAGAAGACCGGGCGCACGGTCGCCTGCCGGCTCACCGCCAAGCCGATGGAGCAGGCGATGGACTGGCTCAATCGCTACGCACGCTTCTGGTCCGACAATTTCGATCGCCTTGCAGCTTTTGTGGAGGACGACCCATGGCCATCAACCAAGCAGCCGCCCGCGCCGATGAGCGCCCAAGCCTCACCCTCACGCGCCGCTTCCGCGCGAGGCCGGAAAGGGTCTACGCCGCGTGGACGCAGGCCGAGCAGCTAGCGCAGTGGTTCGGCCCGCCGAACATGAAGCCCGCGACGGCGCAGGCCGACCTCGACGTCCGCACCGGCGGCCGCTACCGGATCAGCTTCACCCGCGACGATGGCGAATATTTCGAGGCCGGCGGCATCTACCGCGAGGTCGTGCCGAACGAGCGGCTGGTGTTCTCCTGGGCCTGGCACTCGACGCCGGAACGCGAGTCGCTCGTCACCATCTCGTTCAAGCCCGACAACGGCGGCACGCTGATGATCTTCCACCATGCCCAGTTCTTCGACGAAACCGCACGCGACAACCATCAGCGCGGCTGGAGCTCGTTCTTCGACAAGCTCGATGCCTTCGTCGCCTGATCAGCGGAGTTCATCATGCAGCAACATCAGATCGTTTCCCGCCAAGAGTGGATCACGGCGCGCAAGGCCCATCTGGCGCGTGAGAAGGAGCTTTCGCAGGCGCGCGAGCGCCTCGCTGAGGAGCGTCGCCGGCTTCCCTGGGTCAAGATCGACAAGGAGTACGTATTCGACGGCCTGAACGGCAAGGTGACGCTCGCCGACCTGTTCACGGGACGTCCGCAGCTCGTCATGCAGCATGTGATGTTCGCACCCGACTGGGAGGCGGCCTGCAAGAGCTGCTCGTTCTGGGCCGATGGTTTTGAGCGCATGGTGCCGCATCTTGCCGCGCGCGACACCACCATGGTCGCGATCTCGCTCGCGCCGGTCGCCAAGCTCGAGGCGTTCAAGCAGCGCATGGGCTGGACCTTCGACTGGGTGTCCTCGGGCGGCAACGACTTCAACCATGACTTTGGCGTGACGTTCACGCGCGAAGAGATCGAGAAAGGCGAGCCGAAATACAATTTCGGTACCACGCCGTTCTACGGTCCCGAGCTGCCCGGCATCAGCGTGTTCTTCCGCGACGAATCAGGTGCCGTCTTCCACACCTACTCGTGCTTTGCCCGCGGTCTCGACATGATGAACGCGGCCTACCAGTACCTCGATCTCACCCCGCTCGGCCGTCACGAGGAAGGCCTGCCCTATCCGATGGACTGGGTGCGCCTGCGCGACCAGTATCAGCCAGAAGCGGCGAAGGCGGGGTGCTGCCATAGCTAGATCCCGGACGGCGCTGCCGTAGGGTGGGTAATGGCGCGAAGCGCCGTGCCCACCATCTCTCCGAGATTGCGAGAAAAGAGGTGGGCACGCTTCGCTTTGCCCACCCTGCGGCTCCTGAGTTGAACGGGTCGTCCTGAATACGCGCAACCTACCGCTTCGCGTCGGCCTGCTCCGTGCCCGTGCACGAGATCAGCGTCGTATAGGCGCGTGCGTTGCCGGCGATGTCGGTGGTCTTGAGCTCGCCTTTCGGCTCGGCGGTCTGGTATGGCACCACGGAATTGTCGAGGAAGTCGCGCACCGCCCCGGTCTTGATCGCGAAGTTGATGTTCTCGGGGATCGTCCCGGTCGCCTTGATCACTGTCCTGGCATCGAGCTTCGCCACGACGACGCCGACCAGCTGGCCGGACGTGTCGAACAGCGGGCCGCCGCTGTTGCCCGGCTGGACGGCCGCGCTGATCTGGAGGTGACGGGTGTCGTTGAGAATGCCGCTGAGCGAGCTCACGATTCCCGTCGTGACCGTGAAGTCGGAGGTCAGGAGGCCATGATAGGGAAAGCCGATCGCCACTACGGAATCGCCGGAACGAATTGAACGATCGCGGATCCTGGCAAAGTCCTTGAACGTGGCTGTCGCGGGCGCCTGGAGCAGCGCCAGATCGTTGATCGCATCGCGCGACACGACGCGCAGCACCATCGTCGCTTCGCCGGTGAGATTGCCCTTGATATCCCCGACGCAGCCGTCGATGACATGATTGTTGGTGACAATGTGCCCGCTGGCGCTGACCACAAAGCCCGTGCCGCTGTAGGTTCCGGTCTTGCCCGGCTTGGCGGCGGGCGGCGCGGCTGGTTTCTCTCCCGCCGCCGGCTTCGCCGCGACCTTGGTGAAATCGCCGGCCTTGCTGAGTCCGTCGGCCTTTACCTTGGTGACGCAGTTGGCCAGCGCCGCGATCACGGGCCCGCTCGACGTCAACTGGAATTGCAGGACGGTGTGGCCGGCCGTCGCGACCATCAGGCTCGCCTTCTGAAACGACCGCACGACATTCGGCGGCATGATCGCGGTGAGCATGTCGGATCGATTGGCTGTGGCAAACACGCGCGCTTGCTCCTGGCCGTCGAAGATCACGTCGATCGCTGCGTTCTCGCCCTTGTTGAATTTGTAGCCGGGACTGGCGAAGCTCAGCAGCCACGAGCCCGCTGCATTCTGGGCGACGACGAGAATGACGCCGTTGGCATAGGGCGCCGTTGCTGCGCAATGCGAGAACGCGCCGGACTCATCATTGCTGAACGCGCCGCCGACCCAATTGCCGATATTGACGGACCCGAACGGCCCCGCGGCATTGGCAAACCCGACAAGAAGAACGTGCAACACGCACGCAACAGCCCACTTCAGCATCGCAAAGCCCCCGGAACGCCCTTGGGCCGCATCTTACCTGTCCGATCCGGCCAGGCGCAACCGGCAGTTGTCCGGCGCCGGCCGTCGCCCGGCCGGACGGCGGCGCCCTTGCATTTACTTTGCGACACGGTATACTTTGCATCACAAAGTAAGGCTCGCACCCGTGGGTGCGAGGGTGGAACGAGGCTCGACGTTGCAGATGCGCGATCTCGACAAGGCGCTGGCGGATATCGTGGCGATCCGCAGCCAGATCGCAGCCGGCACCGCCTTTCGCGGCTACGGTCCCGCGACGATGGTCGCAACCGGAGCGCTCGCACTGATCACCGCCATCCTGCAATATCTCTTCATCGACGACCCGACCACCGAGCCGCTCGCGTTCTTCCTCGGCTGGGGTCTTGCGGCGGCGCTCTCCGGCGCCATCATCTGGATCGAGATGCGCGCGCGCTCGCGCCGTCATCACTCCGGTCTTGCCGATGTCATGATCTACCAGGCGATCGAGCAGTTCCTGCCGGCCGGTGTCGCCGGCGTGCTGCTTGCGGTGGTGTTGTGGAAGTTCTCGGCCGAGACGCTCTGGTTGTTGCCGGGCTTGTGGCAGATCCTGGTGTCGCTCGGCATTTTCGCTTCCGTCCGCTCGCTGCCGCGCAGCGTGGCGCTGGCGGGCGCCTGGTATTTCGTGTCGGGATTCGCGGTCGTTGTGCTGGCGAGCCAGACCCACACGCTTTCGCCCTGGACCATGGGGCTACCCTTCGTGATCGGGCAGTCCGTGATGGCCGGGATTCTCTATGTTGCGTCTGGAGACAATGATGTCGAAGACTGAAAGCGCGCCCTTCTCCTACGAAGGCCTCGACCGCGTCATCCACGAGAAGGCGAGGCTTGGCCTTTTGACCTCGCTGATGGCGCATCCGAAGGGTCTTGCCTTCGCCGATCTCAAACAGCTTTGCGGCCTGACCGACGGCAATCTCAGCCGGCATCTCGCCGTGTTGCAGGAGGCCGGCCTCGTCGACGTGACCAAGGGCTACGAAGGCAACCGCCCCCACACCACCTGCCGGCTGACCAAGGCCGGCCGCCGCCGCTTCCTCGATTATCTCACAGTGCTCGAACGCCTGGTGCGCGATGCCGCCAAGGCCGCCGGCCGCGAGGCGCCGCCGCTCGGCCGCCTCGGCATCATCTCGACCTGATCACCCCCTTTTTTGACCGGAGACTTTGCGATGCAAAGTGACGTCACGCAGGCAAACGAAAAGCTTCACGTCGGCATCATCATGGACGGCAACGGAAGATGGGCGACACGGCGCGGCCTGTCGCGCGTCCGCGGCCACGAGGCCGGCGTTGAGACGATCAGGCGCATCGTCGAAGCGGCACCGAAGCAAGGCATCGGCACGTTGACGCTCTATGCGTTCTCGACCGACAACTGGCGCCGGCCCAAGGCCGAGGTCGCAGCGCTGATGACGCTGCTCCGCTTCTATCTCGCCAACGAGGTACAGAGCCTGGTCAAGAACGGCGTGCGGCTCTCCGTTATCGGCCGCCGCGACCGCCTGCCCGAGGGCATCGCCGCGGCGATTGCAGGTGCGGAGCGCGCGACCGCCCGCGGCAAGACTCTGCATTTGCGCATCGCCGTCGACTATTCGGCGCGCGACGCCATCCTCAACGCCGCCGCGAAGGCGGCCGCGCTGACGAGCCTGACCCGCGAGGCCTTCTCGCAGCTCGTCACCGGCGAAGCATCCTTGCGCGACGTCGATCTCATCATCCGCACGTCTGGCGAAAAGCGGCTGTCGGACTTCCTGTTGTGGGAGGGCGCCTATGCCGAGCTGCATTTCACCGAGCGGATGTGGCCCGAATTCGATGCCGGCGATCTCGCCGAGGCGCTTGCCTCCTTCCATCGCAGGGAACGCCGCTTCGGCGGCTTGCAGTCCCTGCCGCTGGAGCCCGCGCCGAGCATTTGACGCGATGCGGCATGGCGGCCGATGCCGAAAAGTTGAGCAGCTTCGCCGCTTTTATCCCTTCGACGCCGGACGTGCCGGTGCCTAGTCTCCCGGAGATGGGGATATCGATATGCGCGCAGTCCTTGACTATTGCACTGGCGGAACGCAGCGGCAGGTGCCAGCCGGAACCTTGATCCTCACCGAGGGCGGCGCCTCCGGGCACCTCTACGTGCTGATGGAAGGCAAGCTCGAGGTGATCAAGGGCGGCACCGTGGTTGCGACCATCGCCGAGCCCGGCGCCGTGTTCGGCGAGATGTCGGTGCTGCTCCAGCAACCCCATACCGCGACGGTACGTGCTTGCGTCGATTCCGTCATCTACGAGTTCGACGATGCCGCCTCGTTCCTGATCCAGAAGCCGGAGGTCGCGCTTCTGCTTGCGCGCCTGCTGGCGCAGCGGCTCAATGTCGCCAACACCTATCTTGCCGATCTCAAGCGGCAATATGCCGGCCAGGGCAACCATCTGGCGATGGTCGGCGACGTCCTGCAAAGCATGATCAATCTGCCGCCGCAGGAGGTTTCGCCAGGCTCGGATCGGCAATCCGATCCAAGAATATGAGCCAGTCGGGCGGCTGCGTGATTGCTGCCGCAGGCCGCCGCAAAGGCGCATCGAGATCGATCCATTGGGCTTCGCCCGCCGCGAGCCAAAAGGCCTTGCCCGCGTCGAGATCGAGCACGATGTGGGTCGGCGGCCGGCCGTGCTGGAGGCCTGCATTGAATACCCAGGTGGTGCCGAGCCGGTCGTACCACGAGCCTTCGGTGATGAAGGGCGATTGGTGCACATGGCCCGAGATCACCATCGCCGGCTGGTACTGCGCGATCCATTGCACGAGATCGACGTCACCGAAGAAGCGCTTGCCGCCCCAGCTCGTCGGCGAATTCGCCGGCGGCGCGTGATGCGCCCAGATCCAGCGCCGCGGTCGTCTTGCGGCGGCCTCGCGCAGTTGCTCGGCGATGCGTGCCTTGGCCAGCGGCCCGTCCCACCACGGGCAGACCGTGAACAGCGTGTCGCCGATCCTCAAGTCGTCGCCGTCGCAGGCAATGCCGAGCTCGCGCACGTCAGCGATCCAGCGCGAGATTTTCTCGCCCTCGGCGCTGCGCTCGTCGAGGTCATGATTGCCCGAGCACAGGATGACGCGCGTCTGGCGCACCAGCGTCGCGAGGTATTTTTTCACCACCACGATCTGCGCGCGAAAATCCACCTGTGAGGAGATGTCCAGCGCATCGCCTGCGAAGATCACGAGGTCGAACTGCGGCGCCGCGCTGACGAGCCAGTCGAGCTGCGGCAGCGAGTAATGCAGGTCGGCGACGACCAGGCAGCGCATCGAAAATCCGTCAGGTCAGGAAATAAGGCGCGGGAATTCCGTATCGGAAAAGCAAGAAGCAGACCAGCGCGGCCAGCCCGCGGCCGCGGCAAATTGGCAAGGGCTGGACCTTCCCGGCGAAGTCTGATGTCGTAACGCGGCCTCATCGCAGGTGATCGCATGACCTCGTTCAAAACCATTCGCGCCCGCGCCGAGAAGCGCAAGGGTGGGCCCAAACAGCTCGAGAAGCTGCTGCCGGCAAAGCCCGATGCAAAGGCGCTCGCCAAACTATCTGACGATCGCATCCTCGCGGAGATGACGAAGCGGGTGTTTTGCGCGGGCTTTGCCTGGAGCGTGATCGACCAGAAATGGGACGGCTTTGAGCAGGCCTTCCTGCGCTTCCAGCCGGCCAAGCTGAGTTTCCAGCCCGAGGACTACTGGGAAGGCCTGATGCGCGACGCCCGCATCGTGCGCAACGGCGCAAAGATTATGTCGGTGCGCGAGAATGCCGCCTTCGTGCAGGAGATTGCAAAAGAGCACGGCAGCTTCGGCAAGTTCCTGGCGAAATGGCCGGCTTCTGATGAGGTCGGGCTGCTCGATCTGCTTGCAAAGCGTGGCAGCAGGCTGGGGGGCAACACCGGCCAGATGCTGCTGCGCTTCGTCGGCTGGGACGGCTTCGTCACCTCCCGGGACGTCGTCGCGTGCCTGCGCGATGCCGGCCTCGATATTGCCGAGGAGGTGAAATCGAAGGGCGATCTCGCCAAAGTGCAGGCGCAGTTCAACGCCTGGGCCAAGGAGACGGGCTTGCCCTATGCGCACCTCTCGCGCATCTGCGCGTTGTCGGTGGGAGAAAACCGCGGGGAGTGACGGCCGCCACGCCACGGCAGGCGCGGACGAAGCGCCCAACAGGGAGAAGCGTCCATGGCAAAAGATCTGGAAGGCAAGGTTGCCGTCGTGACCGGGGCTGCGTCGGGCATTGGCCTTGCGAGCTCCGAGGCGATGCTGGCTGCGGGCGCGCGCGTGGTGCTGGTCGACCGCGACGACGCAGCCCTGAAGGCGGTTTGCAACAGGCACGGCGACGCCGCGATCCCGCTCGTCATCGACCTGCTCAATCCGAAGGACTGCGCCACACTGCTGCCGCGCGTTCTGGAGAAGGCTGGTCAGCTCGATATCCTGCACGCCAATGCGGGCACGTATATTGGCGGCGACCTCGTCGATGCCGACAGCGGCGCGATCGACCGGATGCTGAACCTGAACGTCAACGTCGTGATGAAGAATGTCCACGACGTGCTGCCTCACATGATCGAACGCCGGACCGGCGACATCATCATCACGAGCTCGCTGGCGGCCCATTTTCCGACGCCGTGGGAGCCGGTTTATGCGTCGTCCAAATGGGCGATCAACTGCTTCGTGCAGACGGTGCGGCGCCAGGTGTTCAAGCACGGCATCCGCGTCGGATCGATTTCGCCCGGTCCCGTCATCACCGCGCTGCTCGCGGACTGGCCGCCGGACAAGCTGAAGGAAGCGAGGGACTCCGGAAGCCTGCTCGAGGCCGGTGAAGTCGCGGATGTGGTGATGTTCATGCTGACGCGGCCGCGTGGCATGACCATTCGCGACGTGGTCATGCTGCCGACCAATTTCGATCTCTAGAGCATGATCCGGACCCGAAGGGCCGCGTTAGCGCAAAGTGCGAAGCGGTTTTCCCTCGCGACAAACGCGGAACGCGTTTGCGCGGAGATCATGCTCAAACAACAACCTAAAGCGCGATGACGATTCTCCCTAATCTCATCGCGCTTTAGACGCGTCCTGATCTCCAGACGCGTCCTGCGGGCAACCGCCGCAGCGTGTCGACTACGTTGAGCCGCCATCTCGATGTCGCCCCAATCATGCCACGAGCACGGCACACGCAACCGATCGCCTCGGACATGGTGGCGCGGGGGAACAATTGCGCGCGCGATCTGTTCGGAAGTCTAGGCCGGGGCGGCCAGTGCTGGAACAAAGTCCGCCACGGTTACGCCGGGGACAACAGACAAGCGCGAAATGGAGCGGCTCATGAAGCTGAATCCCATCCAGGTCAAAGAGACCATGAGACAGTTGGACGCCCAGGTGCTTCCCGACGGACACCCGGCCGTGCCTCAGCTCAACAGCCTGTTCGGAGACCATACGTTTTTCGTCGACGAGAGCGGACTGAAAGTGCTGGAGCCCACCGATTCCTCCGAGATGGAGAGCCGGACCGGCGAAGTCGTCAGTCTTGCCGACTGGAGCGATCCGGAGCTGACCAGCCTCCGGGCGCACGAGCCGGAGCCGACCGGCGTGATCGTGGTGTTCGAGCCGAGCAAGCATTGAAGGATTTCGCGCAAGCGCGACGGCCGTCGGCGCGCTGATGGGCGCGCCGCGGCCGATGACGATCGGATGACGACTGGACCCCAGATGTGCCATTGATGCCGCTCGCTAACCGGCGACCGAGCCGTCGCTCGCCCACGACAACGCGCTACTCGACGCCGGCAGCGTCGGACATTGCATGCGGAAGCTTGCCAAGGACAATGGCTGGGACGAGCGGATGTCTCAATTGACGTCTCAATTCAGGCATCTCTCAAAAAGATTTGCCTGTTCGATTTCTGGCAGGCCTTCAAATTGAACACGAATGATTTCGATCCGCTCGCCAATCTTTTGAAAGACAAGACGCACGCTGTCATATTCGTGTTGAGAGGCTGCCTTGCCGTCCGATCTGGTGATTGTAACGGGGCGCAGGGCGACCCTGATTTTCTTGCTATCAATCATTGTCGATTCAAGAACTTCATGGACCGTAGTAACGAACGCCTCGCCTTTAGTCTCCTGGACTGTCGCTGTTGCACTTCCTTCGCCAGGTGCAGCAAAAGATACCCTGGAACCCTTCTGATCAGAAATTGCTTTGCTGCAATCCGGTGACCATGTTCCCAAAAGGCCGAATTCCTTCAAGGCGCCCTTGGCGTCGTCCCCAAATGCTGGAGCGGAAAGCGTACTGGATGCGAGGACGGTCGCGACAAAGATGCGGCGCATTAGTCTCATCTCGCACGACCTCCATGCAGGAAAGCACGAGCTAGGTGTTACCCTTAAAACACCTTCTATGTATCGATTTTTTTCGCGTCATCGGCGACGCATGAACGGATGTGGACCAACCGCAGCGGCAATCAGTTAGTGGCGCGCCGCAGCCGATGAAGATGGGCACTGCTTGTTCTCCGTGGCGCCATGATGCAGCAGCCTGCTGCGCGATCCGCCGGGTGGTCGGGTTACCCCTGTAGTTGCTTCACCGATCACCACCATCGGCGGCTTGCTCTTGACGTGTAGTCGAGCACATGAAACCGTTCGCGCCCTGCGGCCATCGGATTTCAAGCTTGGTCGTTTCGTCATGTCTCCTTTTTAGGCACGTCTCGTTGTGAGACGAGGGCCAAATTGAAATAGTTAAAGGACTACGCGTGAAATCCCCGCTGCATTTGACAATCGCCATTCTTGCTCTCGTTGCTTCGACACCGGCCTGGGCGCTCAAGGGCCTTCCCGCGTCCGTTCAGTTGCCGCCAGGTGTGGTCTTCAAGAATACCGACCGCAATGTGGACGTCGAGGATTTTGGCCAGGCGGAGTTTCTGATCGAAAAGAATGCGGAAGGCTTCGATCAACGGATCGTGCAGCAGGGCAAGCACTATCAGAGCATTTTGCACATGATTCCTCGACCGAAGCCCGATGACAGCAACAAGACGTGGCAGGAGATCAAGCCCTATTGGCTCAAGGCCGGCTGGCAGATCGTGCGCGAGTGGGAAACTGGCGCGACGCTCAAGAGTTCTCAGGGCGGAGCGGAAGTTTGGGCGACGGTGGGTGTTGCCAATGATTTCGACGAGATACAGATCGATATCGTCGAGGTGGGCGGCTCGAAGGTCGCTCTGACCCTGCGCCCTCCGGGCGCCACGCCGGAAAAGGCCGGCGACAAGGATGACTTTCCTTATCTTGCGCACTTCCCCGGGACGACGCTTGGAGGCACCAGCCAGGATCCTTCGCCGCTTGATGTCACCGTGCCGCAGAAGGACCAGGAGAGAGTGCTGGCGGGAACCGGACAGGTCATCAAGAGCTATCGCTATCCTGCGAGCGTGTCGGTGCTGCAATTCATTACGGTCTACCGTGAAGCGCTAACCAAAGCCGGCTGGCAGATTCCATTTGAAAGCCAGGGCCTCTCCCAGTCAGACGGAATTCTGCTTGCGCATTACGCACAGGGAGGCCGAGACATCTGGGTCTCCATGCATATCGGCGCCGGTGAAATCAGCGTGGCTGTGGCGGATGCCGGCGCGGACGATCTCGCCGCGCGTCTGGACAAGGACTGCCATGTGCCGCTTTACGGCGTGCATTTCGATTTCAACAAGGCGACTCTGCGCGAGGAATCCGAGCCGGTGCTCAGCCAGGTGCTGGCCACGCTCAAGGGCCAGCCAAAGCTGATGATCGAGCTGCAGGGACATACCGACAATGTCGGCAGTGACGATTACAATTTGAAGCTGTCGGGGGCCCGGGCGCAGGCCGTCATGCAATGGCTGGTCGCGCACGGCACTGAAACGTCTCGGGTAAGCGCGCAGGGCTATGGCAAAAGCCGGCCGGTCGCTTCCAACGACAGCGACGAGGGACGCGCGAAGAATCGGCGCGTCGAGCTCGCGCGCAAGGGGTGCCAGCGTTGACGGGATCCAAGCTGCTACTGATCCAGGAGGTCGCGCGAATATTCTGATTGGCGCGCCGCTGCGGATGAAGATGGGCACTGTTTCGCCGTGGCGCGATGATACGGCAGCCCGCCACGCGCTGCTGTTGGTAAGGTTGCGACACCCTCGCGACGTGACGGCCAGCTTGTCGCATTTGGTTTGGTATGAGCGATGAATCGGCATCTTTCCCTCGTCAGCCTCATAGTCGCGGACTATGACGAAGCGATCGCCTTCTTCACCGGTGCCCTTGATTTCGAGCTCTGCGAGGACACGCCGCTCGGCGGCGGCAAGCGTTGGGTGGTCGTCCGCCCACCGGGCGGCGCCGGCTCCGGCCTGCTATTGGCGCGGGCAAACGGTCCGGCCCAGGTCGCGCGCATTGGTGACCAGACCGGGGGCCGAGTCTTCCTGTTCCTGGAGACGGATGATTTCGATCGCGATCATGCGCGCATGATCACAGCCGGTGTGCGGTTCGTTGAGAAGCCGCGGCATGAGGCGTATGGCGTCGTCGCGGTTTTCGAGGATCTCTGTGGCAACCGCTGGGACCTGATCCAGCCCAACTCGATGCACGGCTGCGAGACCAGCCCTTAGCTGCCGCCGCCAAGAGGCGGTTTGCTGCAGCGCGTTGTGAATGCCCCGCCGGTGAGCGGCTAGTTGTTTGGGACTAGTCATTTATCTCTAACTCTCATGTCCGGCTTGGCGTTGGGGATGCGCACTGGGATTCTTGCCTGGCACGATCGTATTGGCCGTGCGTCTAAGCAGGAGCCGACGACAATGAATTTCCGCACGTTCTGTCTTTCATTCCTTGTTGTGAGCGCGTTGGTCGGCGTCGCGCATGCCGACACTGACGCCGCGAACCCCGCTTTGCCGATCATCATCGGTCCGCTACCCCCCGTGCACGTCGGGCCTCCTCCGATGCCGTGGTGGCCGCCACATATCCCTGTCGATCCGGTGCCGGTCCATCCGTGGCCGCCGCTTCCAGCGCCACATCCGATTGTTCCTGGTCAGGGGTGCGTGCCGGCGCCGGGCACAGCTTGCCCGCTCTGAGGCAGACACCGTCTGCTCGCGTCAGCCATAGCGCGACATATGCGCAAAGTACCGGCACGGCCTTGATAAAGGGCTGCAGCTAGTCGGATGACCCCGTAGCCGTGTGGTCCGCACCCGGTAGGGGAAACCTCAGGGCGCAAGAGTCGGAGTCGGCCGGCGTGATCGTGGTGTTCGAGCCGAGGAAGCATTGAGCGAAGCTTTGCGCTGCCCGATGGAGGTGGGCCAGCTTGCTGGCGCGCCACGGCCGATGAAGATGGGCACTACTGCTTCGCCGTGGCGCTATGATGAACCATCCCGATTTGCCAAAAGCCATCCTGACTTCGCCGTTGCCGCGAGGTCATCCTCATGTAAACGCCTTAGAGGAAGCGATGTTTGCAAGCCGTATGCGCGTCGGCGCCGGCGCTCTTGTCGTCTCCGGGGTCCTGTTCGTGATCTACCCGGCACTTCGCCCGTTCTCCGACGAGAGTTCGTTGCTGGGCGCGCCGCGGCCTTTGGGTCTGGGGCATGGCTGGTTTCGCACATGCTTGCCATTGTGGCGTTTGCCTTGTCGCCGCTGGGTTTGCTGGGGCTGCAATACTCTCTACTCGGGACATCGGCCGAACCGCTGCTCTTTCTCGCCGTCCGTGCGCTCGACGGTGGCACGGCTGTTGAT